>NZ_JBSHKH010000049.1:0-53375 GCF_053643595.1 Streptomyces sp. NPDC055506
GTCTCGAAGGAGAGGCCCCGCCCTTCTGCTTCCGTCCTGCGCCGCCGGTCTACGGCTCGAACTTGTAGCCCAGGCCGCGGACCGTCACCAGGTAGCGCGGGGCGCCCGGGTCCGGCTCGATCTTGGCGCGCAGGCGCTTGACGTGGACGTCGAGGGTCTTGGTGTCACCGACGTAGTCGGCGCCCCAGACCCGGTCGATGAGCTGCATCCGGGTCAGCACGCGCCCGGCGTTGCGCAGCAGCATCTCCAGCAGGTCGAACTCCTTCAGCGGCAGGTCGATCTTGGTGCCGCCGACGGTGACCACGTGCCGGTCGACGTCCATGCGGACCGGACCGGCCTCCAGCGCGGCCGGGGTCACCTCCTCGGGCTCGCCGCGGCGGCGCAGGACGGCCCGGATACGGGCGACCAGCTCGCGCGAGGAGAACGGCTTGGTGACGTAGTCGTCGGCTCCTATCTCCAGGCCTACGACCTTGTCGATCTCGCTGTCCTTGGCGGTCACCATGATGACGGGGACATTGGAGCGGCCGCGCAGCTGGCGGCACACCTCGGTGCCCGGCAGGCCGGGCAGCATCAGGTCGAGGAGGACGAGGTCGGCGCCGTTGCGCTCGAACTCGTCGAGTCCGTCGGGGCCCGTGGTCGCGACCGCGACCTCGAAGCCCTCCTTGCGGAGCATGTACGACAGGGCGTCGGAGAAGGACTCCTCGTCCTCGACGACAAGCACTCGGGTCACGGAAGGACCTCCGGGGCGGGAAGCGTTTCGTACGCGGTTGATTCGGGGGATGTGGGGGTGGACCGCCCGGCCTCCTCGTCGAGGCCCGCGCCTCCTGCGCGTATCTCTCGGGCGGGCTGCTGATGTGCGCGGTCGCGGGCCGCACCGGCCTCCGGCAGCCGCAGGGTGAAGGTGGAGCCCTGGTTCTCGGCACTCCACACCGAGACCTCCCCGCCGTGCGAGGCGGCCACGTGCTTCACGATCGCCAACCCCAGGCCCGTGCCACCGGTGGCACGGGAGCGAGCGGGGTCGACGCGGTAGAAGCGCTCGAAGATGCGCTCCTTGTCCTTGTCGGAGATGCCGATGCCCTGGTCAGTCACGGCGATCTCGATGTGCTCCCCGCCGGACGCGTTCACCCTGCGGGCGGCTATGCCGACGCGGGTACGGGCGGGCGAGTAGTTGACCGCGTTCTCGACGAGGTTGCCGAGTGCGGCGGCGAGCTGGCCGCGGTTTCCCCATACGTGCAGGTCGGCGGTGCCGCCCGCGGCCATGGTGATCTGTTTGGTGCCGGCCTGGTGCCGGCAGCGGTCGATGGCCTCGGCGACGAGTTCGTCGACGCGGACCGGTTCGGCGTCCTCCAGCGGGTCGTCGTTCTGCACCCGCGACAGGTCGATGAGCTCCTGGACCAGGCTGGTCAGCCGGGTGGCCTCGATCTGCATGCGCCCGGCGAACCGCTCGACGGCCTCGGGGTCGTCGGAGGCGTCCATGACGGCCTCGGAGAGCAGGGAGAGGGCGCCGACCGGAGTCTTCAGCTCGTGGCTCACGTTGGCGACGAAGTCGCGCCGGACCGCCTCGATACGGCGGGCCTCGGTGAGGTCCTCGACGAGCAGCAGCACCAGCCGGGAGCCGAGCGGCGCGACTCGCGCGGAGACGGCCAGGGCCTCGCCGCGTCCGGTACCGCGCCGCGGCAGATCCAGCTCCACCTGGCGTATCTCCCCGTCGCGCCTGGTGTCCCGGGCCATCTGCAGCATCGGCTCGACGGCGAGCTTGCCGCCGCGGACCAGCCCGAGGGCGTACGCCGCCGAGCTCGCCTTGACCACGGCGTCCGCCTCGTCGAGCACGACGGCGGAGGACCTGAGCACCGACAGGACGGTGTCCACGCCCGGCGGAAGCACCGGGTCCGTGTGCAGGGAGGTACGTGTGGGGCGCTTCTGCTCGCGCTCGCTCCACCGGAACGCCAGCATGGCGATGACACCGGTGAGCACCCCGGCGATCGCTGCCACTGCGGCGACCGCCGCGTTCACGTCCATGCACCCAGGTTAGGCATGGCTCGGGCGCGGGCCACAGCCGTCGGACTGCGACCTCGAACACTCGTCGCCCAGAGTTCACCTTGGAGCCAGTATTGGTTCATTTGGGATGACGGAAACGGACGCGTACAGGCCGGAACGTGGGAGCGTGGGGTTCGGACCGTTGGTTATACGACGGTCGTACCGCCGGTTGTTCGGTGGGCCCCGGCTCGTTCGGTGGGCCCCGGCCCTCGAACCCCCGACACAGACGCACGAGAGGGAAGCCTGATGCGGGACGCGTACCACGAGGAACTGGACTCGATCAGCGACAGTCTGGTGGAAATGGCCCGGCTGGTCGGATCGGCGATCGGGCGCGCCACCACCGCCATGCTCGACTCCGACCTGAAGCTGGCCGAGGCCGTCATCGAGGCCGACCAGAAGGTCGACGAGCTCCAGCACGACCTGGAGGCCCGGGCCATAGCCCTGCTGGCACGGCAGCAGCCGGTGGCGACGGACCTGCGCATCGTCGTCACATCGCTGCGCATGTCGGCCGATCTGGAGCGCTCGGGCGACCTCGCCCAGCACGTGGCGAAGCTCGCGCGCCTGCGCTACCCGGACCGCGCGGTTCCGAGCGACCTGCACGCCACCATCCTGGAGATGGGCCAGCTCGCCCAGCGTCTGATGGCCAAGGCCGCCGAGGTGATCATCACCAAGGACGTCGACCTGGCGCTCCAGCTGGAGCAGGACGACGACGAGATGGACCTGCTGCACCGCACCCTTTTCCAGCACCTGATGGACGACCGCTGGAAGCACGGCATCGAGACGGCCGTGGACGTCACGCTGCTGGGCCGCTACTACGAGCGGTTCGCCGACCACGCGGTCTCGGTCGCCAAGCGCGTGGTGTACCTGGTGACGGGCGAGCACGCCGACGAGATCCAGCCGGACGTGCAGCCGGAGATCCAGGCGGTGAAGACGGAGGCGGAGAGCGCCTGAGCACGGAGTGGGAGCGGGCCGGGGGGCGGGTCCGTGGGCCGGGGGGGGACGGTTCCGTGGGCCGCGGGGGTACGGGCCCGCTGGGGGCGGTTGAGGGTCGGCCGGGGCGCGCGCAAGCCTCAGTGCGCCGTTGATGCGCCCAGCGGAACAGGCGTCCAATGGGCACAGGCACCAGCCTCGAGGAGGAACCCATGGCCGATTCCCCCAGCACCACGCCCGACCCCACGCAGGAGCGCCAGACCGAGCAGCCCGCCGAGGTCAGGAACCTGACCCTGATCGCCGCGTGCGGCTGCGGCTCGGGCTGCGGCTGCGGGTGTCAGTCGGGCAGCCCCTGCCAGTGCGGCTGAATTCCGTAGGGCCCCGGTGGTTCGCCGCCGGGGCCCTACGGCGTTGAGGTCGCCCGCGTGCGCATACGGGCGGAGCATGGACTTGAGGGCTCACTGGGGGTTCGTACGGAAGGAGGCGCGGGCCATGGCCAAGTTCATGGATGTCCACCACAGCATGAAGGGCATCACGGAAGAGCAGCTGCGCGAGGCCCACAACGCTGACCTCGCCATAGAGGGCGAAGAGCGCGTCCACTTCGAGAGGGCCTGGGCGGACCCGGAGTCCGGCATGGTCTACTGCCTCTCCGAGGCGCCCTCGGCCGAAGCCATCCAGCGCGTTCACGAGCGCGCCGGGCACAAGGCCGACGAGATCCATCCGGTGCCGCTGTCGATTCAGTGAGGTGAGGTGAGCGGCCGGCCGCCGTGTGTCGCGGTGTGCCGCCGTGTGTCGCGGTGTGCCGCCGTGTGCGTCGTGCCGGTCGCGCGGCCATCCCGGAAGAGGATCAGAGGCTTGCCGCGGGTCCCTCAGGGATCGGTGCCAAGTTCCTCTCAGCGGGCTCACCCGGCTTCTCCGCCGCAGCTTCCACCACCGGCTCCTCCGCCGGCTCCTCCTCGGGCAGTCGCCGCATCAGCAGCCCGTATCCCAGCCCGGCCACCGTTCCGACCACCGCGCACAGTCCCCACAGCCACTCCGCCCCGACCCGGTCGATGACGAAGCCGGACAGCAGCGGGGCGACGAGGGCGGCGACGGACCAGGACATCGTGTACATGCCCTGGTAGCGGCCGCGTCCGTGCATCGGAGACAGCCGGACGACCAGGCCGGTCTGCGTCGGGGCGTTGACGATCTCGGCCAGCGTCCAGACGCACACCGTGAGGGCGATGACGCCGACCGACCCGGCGAAGGCGGTGAGGGCGAAGCCGTACCCCGCGAGGAGCGAGGAGACGACGAGCAGCCGGCGGGGGTCGCGGTGCTCGATGAACCGGGTGACGGGGATCTGGAGGACGACGATCAGTACGCCGTTGACGGCGATCGCCATGCCGTACTCGGCCGGGGTGAACCCGGCCTCGCCCATCGCCACCGGCAGCCCCACCGACCCCTGCTGGAAGATCAGCGCTACGAGGAAGGACAGCCCGACGACGCTCATGAAGCGCCCGTCGCGCAGCACGGTGCCGAGGCTGACGGAGTCGTCCCGGTCCGCCTCGGCCGGGTTCTTACTCACCGTCTCGGCCGGCTTCGACTCCGGCAGCCTCAGGAAGACGAGGATCGCGCAGGCCATCGTCATACCGGCCTCGATCAGGAACCCGGCACGGTAGCTGACCTCGGCGATGAACCCCGCGGCCATGGAGGACACGGCGAAGCCGAGGTTGATCGCCCAGTAGTTCAAGGAGAAGGCGCGGATACGGTCCTCGGGCCGCACGATGTCCGCCATCATCGCCTGCACGGCCGGCCGGGAGGCGTTGCTGGCCATGCCGACGAGGAAGGCGACACCGGCGATCGCGACCGGGTCGTGCACGAACCCGAGGAGCGCGACGGACACGGCGGTCGAGGCCTGGGCGATGAGGAGCGTCGGCCGCCGGCCCAGCCGGTCGGTCATCACCCCGCCGCCCAGCGAGGAGATCACTCCGCCGAGCCCGTGCAGGGCGGCGACCAGACCGGCGTACGTGGCGGAGTAGCCGCGGTCGAGCGTCAGGTACAGCGCCATGAAGGTGGCGACGAAAGCGCCGAGCCGGTTGACGAGTGTGCTGGTCCACAGCCACCAGAACTCGCGGGGCAGCCCCGAGACGGTCTCCTGGACGGCACGTCTGGCGCGGACGGCGTACGGCATGGACTCCCCCGGATGTAAGTGGCCGCGCGTAAGTGACGCATATGGGAGTCACAAATTACGAGCGGCGGCTTGACGGCGGCCACTCAATTAACGGATCCGGTCAAGCGTCCGCCTGCCGGGCAGCCACGCGAACGGGCGAATGCGTGGATTACGCTCTGGGGCATGGCCGACGCACCGTACAAGCTGATCCTCCTCCGCCACGGCGAGAGCGAGTGGAACGAGAAGAACCTGTTCACCGGCTGGGTGGACGTCAACCTCACCGCGAAGGGCGAGAAGGAGGCGACGCGCGGCGGCGAGCTGCTCAAGGACGCCGGCCTGCTCCCCGACGTCGTGCACACGTCCCTCCAGAAGCGCGCCATCCGCACGGCGCAGCTCTCCCTGGAGTCCGCCGACCGCCTCTGGATCCCGGTCCACCGCAGCTGGCGCCTGAACGAGCGCCACTACGGCGCCCTGCAGGGCAAGGACAAGGCGCAGACACTCGCCGAGTTCGGCGAGGAGCAGTTCATGCTGTGGCGCCGGTCCTACGACACCCCGCCCCCGGCGCTGGACATCGACGCCGAGTACTCCCAGTTCTCCGACCCGCGCTACGCGACCCTGCCTCCGGAGCTGCGCCCGCAGACGGAGTGCCTCAAGGACGTCGTCAACCGCATGCTCCCCTACTGGTTCGACGCGATCGTCCCGGACCTGCTGACGGGCAAGACGGTCCTGGTCGCGGCCCACGGAAACTCGCTGCGCGCCCTCGTCAAACACCTCGACGGCATCTCCGACGAGAACATCGCGGGCCTCAACATCCCGACGGGCATTCCGCTGTCGTACGAGCTCGACTCGGACTTCAAGCCGGTGAAGCCGGGGGGGACGTACCTGGACCCTGAGGCGGCTGCGGCTGCCATTGAGGCGGTCAAGAACCAGGGGAAGAAGAAGTAGTTCGAACCCTCCTTAGGCCCCCGACCTGCGGTTTGTTCGCGGGGCGGGGGCTTTCTGGGTTGGGGCGGTCTGTCACTGGGCGGTCAGAGCCACTCCCGTGGGCCTGGCCCACCGCGCCGGGCCTGCCGGTACTCCTCGTAGAGCCGGTCCCCGGTCACGCAGCCGCCGACGGTCTCGCCCCTGTCATCCACGGCCCGGCAGTCCGGGCACGCGGGGCAGTGCAGCAGCATGCGCAGGTAGGCGGCTCGCTCGGGGGCGTTCGGGCACTGGTGGTTCTCGTTCTCGTAGTGGTCGCAGAGGGTTCGGACGGAACGGGCGAGGCGTTCCGCGTGGGCGACCCGGGCGGAGGGGTCGCGACCGGGCTGGGCGCTGAGCCGCAGCCGGGCTTCACCGATGCAGAACGACGCACAGGCTCTCGCCGCGCTGTCTTCGGGCAGAGCCAGCGCCACCGTCTCGACCTCGGGGACGGCAAGCATGAGGTGTCCGTGCAGTTGGAGCATGAGCGTCTCCAGCGTTTCCGGGGAGGGCGCTTCCGTGTCGCTCGCGAGCAGGCGGTCCGCGCTGGCGCGCATGGTCTCGAGGTCCAGCGGCGGCGTGGCCTTGCTGATGGGCGGCGCGGTCATGACTCGTCCTCGTCACCAATGCAGCGACCCGCCATCGCAAGAGCCAGCACGTCGACCGCCATGCCCAGCCGCCCGGGCCGGAAGAGGGGTACGGCCCAGTAGGACGCCCGCGTCTGTTCATCGAATGCGGTGCGGTCGGCTCGCGGCACTCCGAGGTACGTGCCCTCGCCCAGGCACTCCGCGACCGGCGCGCACCACATCTGTTCGGTGCCGGGCGGTACGAGGGCGTAGTAACGGCGGAAACCCGGGTCGTGGATGACCGGGGCACCGCTGAGGCACCGGGCCAGCCGATCCCTCACCGTGTCCCGATCCGCGCTCGCGACCGCACGATGCACGACCCGCTCGGGCAGACGAACCGCCTCGAAGACCCTCCCCAACGGAATCACGGCGAGCTTCGCGGCACCGTTCCACTCTCCACGCGCGGTGTCCGGTGACGGATGGGCCGATGCCAGCCACCGCGCGACCGTCGGGTAGTCCGGCGCACTCGCCGGGGACGGGCAGGAGACCCCCGGGAACCTAATCTCTGTCATGTCAGCGCTCCTCGACAGCGTTGGCCATGCCCCGGGACCGGTCGCACGGTCGCCAGGGTCCTTGCAGGAAGACCCTTGCGCCAGGTGCCGATTGCTCCCATCCCAAGCCCCATAGGAGCGCCCTATATTGGAGCTATGGGGGAATTCCGTACGGACCTCTGGTCCCATCCCGCACTCGCCTCTGCGGTCACGGTTGAAGACTGGGGCCAGGTCTTCCGCACCTACCGCAAGCTCACCGGCCTGAGCCAGACCAAGCTCGGTGAACTCGTCGGCTTAGTCCAACCCGACGTCTCCGACATCGAACGCGGACGACGCCGGGTGACCTCGCTCGAAGTACGGCAGCGCATCACGGCAGGGCTCGACATCCCAACGTCCCTGCACACTCCACCGGAGCACCCGAATACAACACCGGTCCCCGCACTCTCCCTCGCCGGCCCCGGACCCGACGAAGACCTCCTGGCCCGTGTCACGAGCGTCGTCGACACAGCACACCGTGTGGACGCCGCCACCCTGGACTGGCTGGACCGCCTGCTCGCTGAACACCGCCGCGCAGAGGACGTGATCGGCTCCCGCCCCCTCGTCGAGGTGATGCGCCGACAACTCAGCACCGTCGTCGACCTTTACGCCGCTGCCAGTGGCCCGCTCGCCGACCGCGTGATCCGCCTCGCCTCCGAACACGCCCAATTCCTGGCCTGGATGGCGCAGGACCAAGGCCGGACGGCCGCCGCGCTGGCCTGGTACGACCGCAGCCACGAATGGGCCTTGGAAGCCGGCGACGCCGACATGGCCGCGACCACCCTCAGCATGAAGGCCCACATGGCCTGGTCCGGCGGACGCGGCACCCGCTGCGTACGACTCGCTGAAGCCGCCCGCTGGTCCGCCCCCGGCACATCCCTCGGCGTCCAAGGCATGGCCGCCCAGATGACCGCCCGCGGCCACGCCCTCAACGGCGACGCCGACGAAGCCGAACGCCACCTGGACGACGCACAGGCCCTCATCAGCCGGGCCGCGGAACACCCCGAGGACGAGCCCCCGTGGATGTACTTCTACGGCGAAACCTGGTTCACCCTGCAACGCGGCATGGCAGCCCTGCACCTCCGGAACTGGCAGACAGCCATCACCCACCTCACCACCGGCTTGAACGCCCTGCCGGACGACTACCGACGCGACAGAACCTGGTACCAGACCTGCCTCGCCCACGCCTTCGCCGGCGCCGGTGAAGCAGCTCCAGCCTTGGCGGCAGCCATGACGGCCGTCTCCGACGCCTCAGCCATCGGGCGCCCTCACTCCTGGAACGAACTCCACACCACAGCGGCGGTTCTCCTGCGACGCGGAGCCAGGGAAGGACACCAACTGGTTGCCGCATTGCGAGATCACGACTGAACCGGCTCTTCCCTACAGATTGAGTCAGCAACTCTCGCTACCCGTTCAAGGCGGCTCGCTCCGCTCACCGCGCGCGGAGCACCGGGCCCGTCGCCATAGAGCTTCAAGGGTTCACCCTTGGGAGCGGCCAAAACGCGGCCCGAATGCGGCGGACCAAGGCACAGGCAGCTTGCAACCATTCACTTGGTAGAAATTGACAATTCATCAATAGCATGCTTGAAAGGAGCCGCCATCAGGTGTCCGCATTGGCGCCAAGGTGCGAGCTGAAGCCCAGCTTCTTAGAATCGGTCATAGAGGTTGCCTGGCCGCATGCACTCACTCCGTTCTGGAGGCACTCATGTCTCGGAGGAGCCGAAAGCAAGGCCACTGGGCCGAGGCTGCCGTCCCCGAGCCTCGACCTACGCTGTGGCTGTCTCTCTGCATAATCTCATCTGTGGCGGTACTCTGTGGAGTTTCGGCCTTTTGGGCCGACTTCACGAAGCGGGAAGGTAACTGGATTCTGCAAACCCTATGGCATTTGCGACCCTACAGATTCTTTATTCTTGCCGCCTTCCTCCTGATAGCCGTCTACTGTTGGCGAAGGTTCAGCATGGCCCTGAAAATCAACAAACCAGGGCCCATTTCCGTGACACCGCTAAGAGATGAGACTGTCAGACACAGTCTGTCCACAGACAGACTGACCACTTACTTCCGCGAGAGGCTCAACGAGGTAAACATTCAAGCCCCGGCACCGATTCCAGGAGGAGCGCAGCAAATTGATTTTGCGGAGGTATTGCACAGTCCGACGGTGGACACAAGGAACGTAGGCGCAAGCTTGGCTATAAGCATCGGCAAACTATTGGCGGCAGGCAACATCAGTTACGCCTATCAGGTTAATGGCGCCCTCTTCAACAGCGAGGACGGGAAGCGCGGTGTGACCGTACAGGTCATGGTGTTGCCTAAGTGGGCCAGCCAGCCCATCACCTACACAGATGAGACCTGGGAGCTGGCCATAGACAAAGCGGCGTACGACGTATGTGCTTTCATCCTTCCGCTGACAAAACTTGTAGACCAACCGCCATGGCAGGCATGGCGGCGGCTCGCCATCCCGGGCCCACTTTTCAAGGTTGTCCAACAAGCACAGCAATGCAAGGCAGAGAGGCGCTTCGACGAAGCTCTTGGGCACTATTACGAGGCTCTTAATCTCGATCCTCGCAATCCATATCTTCGACTTGAGGTCGGCCTGCTTCAAGAGCAGCTAGGACTTCATCTCGATGCGCTTGTCACGTACGAAGGCGTAATTGACCTCGCTCCCTCGAGTATGGACCTGAAGATTTACCACGCTTTCAAGAGGAAGCCAGTCTATTTCCAAAGGAAAGGTATATTTATTCGCAGGGGCTGGTGGAGGGTTCCCCTACTCATGGCGCGATATCGACAGGCGATCCTGCTAGGCATGGGTGAGCGTTTGAGTGGGGATTGGTCGCCACCTTACGAGATTTCCGGGCCGCGAGCGGAAGAGTGCGCAGACCTTCGTGGTCAAATTAAGGAAATTTTCACGAGCGACTTTCAAGGTTTCCAACTATACCTTTGTGATCACGAAGGAAAGTCAAACGACCATAAAATTGACGGAGTGCTCCCTAACAAGCCTCTCGGAAAGAACTCAGAGAGGCTGCTTCAGCAAGAGTTCTTCCAATTCCTAGGGCAAGTCAAGGCGCAGCAATTGAGTCGAGCCTACTTCTTCCCACGGACCATCCCAGAGCGGAAAATTCCACGAGCCGCTCTACGCCTCTTGTTGGTGTGTAACCCAGTCCGGCGGTGTTGGACCCGGAACCTTCGCCTTGGAGAAGCAGCCGACTCCCGCGGCCTCAAGTACTTGGCAGCTTACAGAGCCATCAAGCGGCCAGCGATTGCGAATGCACTCTGGCAAGCAATACGCACGTTCGAGTTTGCGCCTAGATTGGTGGGAATGCACTGGCCTATCGACGCACAGGAGGTATCACGCCGAGTGTCGTTTGGCCGTCACGGCATGAGGCTTTCCCGCCTGTCTCCGCATTGGCAGGACTTCTACGATGTCGCTTGCATTTATGCCGTCTGCCTGACTCCGACTAAGCCGGGCTCGTCTGACAACCACTCTTCTACCGCGGAGAAGGATGAGGGTTTGGCCGACAAAGCTGTGGAATCACTTGAAAAATCTTTGCGGCTTCAGGACAGTGGGTTCGCCAGCTCAATTCGCTCATGGGTTACGGAAGATGACCCCGATCTTGTCGTTCTTCACAGAAGGCAAAAATTTTCCCACTGGGCAAAACGGCATTTCCCCACGACATGCCCGAACCAACCTCATCCTGACAATGTTCAAGAGATCGAACTGCTGTATTATGAGCAGCTACTTATCGAAGGATCGGCCTCCACGGCTGCCGCCGTATGGGATTATCGCAGCGCTCGCACCTCAAATGGGAGCCTATCGCAGAAGAGGCTTCATGAGTGGCTGAGGAAGGAAAAGGAAGGGTGGGACCGGGTAGCCGAATTGGTTGAGAATAGGCGACATTGGCAGACGCGCTACGAATTCATCAATGCGATGCGCCAATTCGGGCACGACTCTTCACCAAATGATGTGACATACGAATTCACGATTCCCTATCCCTCGTTCAGCAACGACCCGTTGATCGACCTATATGCCGATCACGCCCGCGGCTGCACTACTAAAGTGACGGACGTCCTCGAGGAGAGAGAGCAGCGAATCAAGGATTTGGCGAAGATTCTTGCGAGTCGTCGGAAATGGTGCATAGGCAGTTTGCCGAGTTCGCCAACTGCGGATGATATATCGAAGCTCTGCACGCAGCTGGCAAACAGGTGGGAGACCCTGGCCAAAGCATTCCATGAACCCATAGAGAATGGCGTTTTCAGACCTTTTGGTCGGGTTAGGGAGGTAGGCAGAAAGCCAGGAGCCTTTAGGGATGACCCGACCAGGCGTGCAGGCTCTCCGCACCGGAGCTGAAAAGCCCGATATCCAGTGGCGGAACCTTCCCGCCTCGTCCACCATGCCCCCATGGTCTCGGGTGAGCACACCACTGAACGAGCTGTGGCTCGGTGGACGCAGTCCATCGTCTACCCCGACATGTGGGTCGATCCGGATGATGACCCCCGTGAGACCGACACCGAAGTCGTCGATGAGCGCAGCACCTTGCTCGAGAACCTGCGCCACTACCGACTCACCCTGGAAATGAAGTGTGGGGGCCTGGACGCCGAGCAGATGGCCCTGCGGTCTGTGCCGCCGTCGACGATGTCTCTGCTGGGGCTGGTGCGGCACATGGCTGAGGAGGAGCGGCATTTTCGGCGGGTGATGGCCGGTGAGGATGCGCCGAAGCTGTATCGGACCGAGGAAGACCGGGACGGCGACTGGAACGGGGCGGTCGCGGATCCGGGGGTCGTGGATGGTGCCTGGCGGCAGTGGCGGGTGGAAGTGGAGCTCACCGATCGGTATCTGGCCGGCGTCGGCGATCTCGCCACCCGGAACGCCGGGTTCTCCGATCTCGGGCCCGAACCCGGTGGACAGCTTCAGCTGCGCGATGTCCTGGTGGCGCAGATCGGGGAGTACGCGCGGCACTGCGGCCACGCCGACCTTCTGCGCGAGCTGATCGACGGTCGCGTCGGGCAGTGATCGACGCCGGGTTTCCTTACCTGGGACGTAATCGACGCTCCTGCGGTGTCCCGGCAGTCTGGGCTTCATGACGCCTACCACCACCGCGGACGCGACCCGCGCCACCGTTCAGAGGTTCCTCGAGCTCCGTCTCGCCGGGGACATCGAAGGGCTCACCGCGCTCTTCGCCGACAAGGTCGACTGGGTGCTCGCCGAGAATCCGGGAGTGCCGTGGATACGTCCGCGGTCCACCGCTGCCGAGTGTGCCGCGCAGGCAGCCGAGTTGATGGAGTACACCGTGCCCGAGGATGCCCGCGCCTCCGTCGATTCCTTTCTCGTCGACGGCGCCGACGCCGTGCTGATGGGGCATGTGTCGGGGACCGTACGGGCGACGGGGAAGTCCTTCGAGGGGCCGTTCGCGCTGCGGCTCACCGTCGAGGGTGGGCGGATCACGCGGCATCACCTTTATGAGAACAGCTTGTCGATCGCCGAGGCCTGCGCCCCGTGATCAGTCCCTCCCCACCAGCCGCCAGTACTGCCGCCTCTCCTCGTCCCGTACGACGACCCCCAGCCGCAGCAGTTCACCGCGCAGCTCCCGGGCGTCGTCGGCGGCGTCCGAGTTCCTTCGGGCTTGCGCGCGTGCCCTGAGCAGGGCGTCCGCGCCCTCGGGGAGGCCCGGGGTGCCGGGGACCCAGCGGCGGTAGTCGGCTTGGTGGGGGTCCTGGTCCGACCACGGGTAGCCGTACGAGGAAAGCGTCGTTGTGAGGCGAGGCCAGGGCAGGCCGCTGTGTTCCCGGGCCAGTTCCATGCCGTCCGGGGCCAGGACGACCAGGTGCTTGCCGTCCCGGAACAACGTCGCGATCTCCTCGCGGGCGAACGACCGGGCGCTGTCCCTGATGGTCAGGGTCACGTGGGTGTCGGAGATGCTCACCGACAGCGACTCGTGCACGGCGGTGAAGCCCAGGAGGAGGCCGGCGAGTGCGCCCACCCCGACTGTGCCGAGGGTGAGGGCGGGTTCCGGGATCGAGGTGAGCAGTTCGGCCGGGCCCTCCAGCGGTGCCCACGGCAGGCTCAGCAGCCAGCGGGCGAGGAGAGGGAGCAGGGCGCCGGCGGCGGCACCGCAGCCGACGCAGAAGAGCACGATGGCCCAGGTCGATTCCCCGAGTTCGGCTCCCATGCGGACCTTCTTGGCTTCCTCCATGAGACAGAGTCTCGGGACGGGCCCTCCGTCCTGTCATCAGCCGTTGGTCTACGTGCCTCCGACTTTGGTCTCACGGATGCATCCGCGCCCCCTTCACCACCTTGTCCACCGCGTTCTTCGGGCCGTGGACCAGGAGGCCGACCAGGTCCAGGTCCGCCGTCGGAACCGCCCGTACGGCCGCGCGGTTGTCGCGGTCGTTGCCCGTGGCGAACAGGTCGGACGTGAAGACCGCACGGGGAAGGGAGCGGGACAGGGTCCTGGTGTGGGCCTTGGTGAGGGTTTCCTTCGTGGCCTCGAAGACCATCACCGGCTGGCGGAACATCGGCAGGTAGGGCACGCCGTCCGCGTCCTCGTACGGTTCGCCGATCACCTCGGGGAGCTGCGTGCCCAGGCCGCTGACCAGGAACGACGTGACGTTCAGGCGCTGCCACTGCTCCAAGTCCTCGCGCAACAGCACGGCGATCTTCGTATCGAAGCGGATCGGCTCCGGGGATGCTTCGGTGTTCATGATGCGAGCGTGCCCGGCAGGCCCCGCCAGGGTCTTGTACGTTTTTTGCATGGCCTCCGAGTCATCCCGGGCCTCCCGGACCTCCCGGATCTCCCAGACCTCCCGGACCGTCTCCGCTTGGCGGCCCCCCGTCGCGGGTGTCGTCGAGGTCTTCCACGCGCGGTTCACCGAGTACGCGTATCCGATGCACGTCCACGAGGCCTGGACGCTGCTGATCGTCGACACCGGCGCCGTGCGGTACGACCTCGACCGGCACGAGCACGGAACGCCGCACGACACCGTGTCGCTGCTGCCGCCGCATGTGCCGCACAACGGCTCTCCCGTCACGTCGGAGGGCTTCCGCAAGCGGGTGCTGTATCTCGACGGGACCTATCTCGGCGACGAGCTGATCGGCGCCGCCGTCGACCGGCCCGATCTGCGCGATCCGCTGTTGCGGCGGCGCGTCGGGCAGTTGCACGGCACGCTGCTGCGGCCCGGTGAGGAACTGGAGGCCGAGAGCAGGCTGATGTTCGTCGGGGAGCGGCTGCGCGGGCATCTGCGGGGCGACCTCGTCGCACCCCGGCCGGTCGATCCCGCACTGGCGCGACGGCTGCGCGAACTGCTGGACGAGCGGGTCGTCGAGGGGATCGGGCTGAGGGAGGCCGCTGGGCTTGTCGGGGCCCATCCGGCGCATCTCGTACGGGCGTTCAGTGCCGCCTTCGGCATCGCCCCGCACCAGTACCTGACGTCCCTGCGCGTGGGCCGCGCCCGGCGGCTGCTGCTCGACGGGCGGACGCCGAGCGAGGTGGCGGTGGCGACCGGGTTCTACGACCAGTCGCATCTCACCCGGCACTTCCGGAAGTTGGTGGGGGTGCCGCCCGGGCGTTTCCGGGCCAAGTGATCAGCGCGCCGAGTGATCAGCGCGCCAAGTGATCAGCGCGCCGGCCGATCAGCGCTCCGGGCGCTGCGTCAAGTGCGCGAACGCGTCCAGGTTGCGCGTCGACTCGCCCCGGGACACCCGCCACTCGTACTCCTTGCGGATCGCCGAGGCGAAGCCCAGCTCCAGGAGGGTGTTGAAGCTGCCGTCCGCCGCTTCCAGGACCTGGCCGAGCAGACGGTCCAGTTCCTCGGCGGTGACGGCGGCGAGGGAGAGCCGTCCGGTGACGTAGACGTCGCCGTGCTGGTCGACGGCGTAACTCACGCCGTAGAGCTTGAGGTTGCGTTCCAGCAGCCAGCGGTGGACGGCCGGTTCGTTCTCGTCGGGGTGGCGGATGACGAAGGCGTTCAGGGAGAGGGAGTGGCGGCCGACGATCAGGGAGAGCGTGGTCTTGAGCTTGCGGGTGCCGGGGAGCTGCGCGACGTAGGTGCCGGGCTCGGGGCTCTCCCACTCCAGGTCGGCGTCCTTCAGCACTCCCTCGATGACCTGTGCCGCGCGCTGTTCCTGACCGGTTTCACCCATGGTGCGAGCGTACGCGACGGCGGTGCGCCTGCATCGCGGCCGTGTAGACGTCCGCCGTGGCGGCGGCCGCGGTGTCCCAGCCGAAGGACTGGGCGTGGCGGGCGGCCTGCGCGCCCATGCGGGGCGCCAGTTGCGGGTCGTCGGCGAAGTCGCGCAGCACGCGCGCGTAGTCGGCGGGGTTGTGGCCGCGTACGAGGAAGCCGGTGTGTCCGTCGTCCACGGCCACGGGCAGGCCGCCGACCGCCGCCGCGAGCACCGGGGTGCCCGCCGCCTGGGCCTCTATGGCGACCAGGCCGAAGGACTCGCTGTAGGAGGGCATGACCAGGAGGGAGGCGGCGCGGAACCAGTCCGCGAGCTGTTCCTGGCCGACCGGCGGGCGGAACCGTACGACGTCCGCGATGCCGAGGCGGGCGGCGAGCTTCTGCAGGCCCTCGGGCTTGGCGAGGCCGCTGCCGCTGGGGCCGCCGACGACGGGGACGTGGATGCGCGAGCGGAGTTCGGGGCGCTCGTCGAGGAGGACGGCGACGGCCCGCAGCAGCACGTCGGGGGCCTTCAGGGGCTGGATGCGGCCCGCGAAGAGCGGGATCAGGGCGTCCTGGGGCAGGCCGAGACGGGCGCGGGCGGCGGCGCGGCCGTCGGCGGGCGAGAAGCGCGTGAGGTTCACGCCGGGGTGGACCACCGCGAGCTTGTCGGGGTCGGCCGCGTAGTGCCGGGCCAGTTCGTCGGCCTCTTCGGTGGTGTTGGCGATGAGGCGGTCCGCGGCGGCGACGATCTGGGTCTCGCCGATGACGCGGGCGGCCGGCTCGGGGCTGTCGCCGTCGGCCAGGTTGGCGTTCTTGACCTTGGCCATGGTGTGCATGGCGTGCACCAGGGGGACGCCCCAGCGCTGGGCGGCGAGCCAGCCGACGTGGCCGGAGAGCCAGTAGTGGGAGTGGACCAGGTCGTAGTGGCCGGGGCGGTGGCCGGCCCAGGCCTGCATGACGCCGTGGGTGAAGGCGCACAGCTGGGCGGGGAGGTCCTCCTTGTTGAGGCCCTCGTAGGGGCCGGCGTCGATGTGCCGGACGAGGACGCCGGGGGCCAGTTCGACGGTCGGCGGGAGGGCGGCCGCGGTCGCGCGCGTGAAGATCTCGACCTCGACGCCCTGCGCGGCGAGGCGCTGCGCGAGCTCCACGATGTAGACGTTCATGCCGCCGGCGTCGCCGGTGCCCGGCTGGTGGAGCGGGGAGGTGTGCACGGAGAGCATGGCCACCCGGCGGGGCCTGCGGTGCAGCCTCAGTCGCGCGGGCGCGGACGCGGAGCGCCGCCCGAGCCTGCCGATGTACTGGCTCACGTGGCGTTCCTCCTCGCTCCGGGCATGCCTCACGCAGGACTCGCTGTGCCCTGCACGGGGGTAACACCGGAAGGGGGCACTCCATTTCCTCGTTCGTTTCCCTGTTCGCGACTTTTACCGAATCATTACCGGTCGCCGCTCAACCGTTCGAGGGTTCGAGCCTCCCGCAGCCTCCGGGCCCGGGAGCATGACCGACAGGTGAACTCGATCGGAAATCGCAGGTCACGGGCGTTGTCCCGGTCGTGAAATGGCTGTCGATCCCGGTCCTGCGGACAACCGCGCTTCCGCCCCACGGGTCACAAGCAACGAAAGGATCGACAACTGCCTCACGGAGGTTCCGCAATGCCCTCTCGCCTCATCGGCCGCCGGATGTTACGCGCGGCGACGGTTCTCACGCCCGTTCTCGGCACAGTCCTGGCCGTCCCGATCGCCCTGGCGGGCCCGGCCGCGGCCGCGGCACCGACGGCCACCGCCTCGGTGAACGAGTACGGCTGGCACCTCACCTACACGGCCGCCCCCGGGCAGGCCAACAAGGTGGCCATCACCCAGTCGTACACCGATGACCGCTCGCAGTTCACCTACGTGATCGACGACGTCGTCCCGATCAGCACCGGGACCGGCTGCGGCCATCCCGACAGCGCGGACAAGACCAGGATCTCCTGCACGGTCGAGGCCCCCGAGAGCCAGTCCCCGCTCAACTCCATGGAGATGGACCTCGGCGACGGCGCCGACACCGCCTCGTTCGACAACGCCACCGACCAGATCTACTACTTCAACACGGTCGAGCTGGGCGCCGGCGCCGACCAGTGGACGGGCGCCACCGGCAACCGCGTCGACGGCACGTCGGTGCGGGGCGGGGCGGGCGAGGACACCATCAGGGTGGGCGCGCACGGGTTCGCCGGCGGCGGGGACGGCGACGACACCCTCTACGCCGGCGCCGAAGGCGAGATCGTGGACGGCGGTGCGGGCGACGACGTCCTGCGCGGCGGTGCGGGCGACCAGATCCTGCGCGCCGACGACGGTGACGACACGGTCTACGGCGGGGCCGGCGACGACGAGATCTACGGCGGCAGGGGCAACGACATCCTGTACGGGAACAGCGGCGCCGACCGGATCTGGGGCAACAGCGGCGACGACGAGCTGTACGGCGGGCCCGGCGCGGACACGCTCTCCGGCGGCCCGGGCAGGAACATCGTCCGCCAGGACTGACGGCTCCTCTCAGGACTGACGGCTCCTCTTTCGAAGGGGGACGCGGGGGCCGATGAGTTTCCGCGTCCCGGGGCGTCTGACTCACTGAGGAGAGGAGAGGGTCACGATGAAGCTCGTGGTGCAGGAGTTCCTGACGCTCGACGGTGTCTCCCAGGGGCCGGGCGCCCCGGACGAGGACACCAGCGACGGTTTCGAGCGGGGCGGCTGGTTCGTGCCGCATCTGGACGAGGAGTTCGAGCGGATGGCCGGCAGCTGGCTCGGTGAGGCGGACGCGCTGCTGTTCGGCCGCCGTACCTACCAGAACTTCGCCCGGGACTGGCCGACGATGACCGACCATCCCCTCGCCGCCGTACTGAACGGCCTGCCGAAGTACGTCGCCTCCCACAGCCTGACCACGGCCGGCTGGAACCCGACCACGATCCTGTCCGGCGACGTCCCGGCCCAGGTCGCGGAGCTGAAGCGGCTGCCCGGCCGGGAGATCCAGATCCACGGCAGCGCCCGGCTCGCGCAGTCCCTGCTGGCCGCCGGGCTGATCGACACGCTGCGGCTGGTGATCGCCCCGGTCGTGGTGGGGCAGGGCCGCCGCCTCTTCCCGGACGGCGGGGCACCGGCCGGGCTGCGGCTCACCGACCACCGGACGACGCCGGGCGGGCTGGCGGTGCATGTCTTCGAGTCGACGGGGGTTCCCGAGTTCGGGACGTACGGGGGCGGCACCTGAGGAGACCCGAGGGCCACCCCGGGGGCCGCATACCCTCGTACGCATGACCTCCCGCCCGGCGACCCGCCCCCGCGTCGTGGGAACGGTGACGCGCGGGACGACCAACCCCAACCGCCTGCGCCGTATGGACCGCTGGATCGCGGCCACGCACGGCGCGGAGCTGCGCCGTGCCGCCGACCCCGTCACGGTCGACCTCGGCTACGGCGCCGCCCCCTGGACGGCCGTCGAGCTGCTGCACCGCCTGCGTACGGTCGCGCCACGCGCGCGCGTGGTGGGCGTCGAGATCGAGCCCGCCCGGGTCGCGGCGGCGCTGCCGTACGAGCGGGCGGGGCTCGTCTTCCGGCACGGCGGCTTCGAGATCCCCCTCCCGCAGCGGCCCCTGCTCGTCCGGGCGGCGAACGTGCTGCGGCAGTACGAGGAGGGCGAGGTCGCGGCCGTGTGGGAGCGGCTGTGCCGACGGCTCGCACCGGCCGACCCGGCCACCGGTGCGCGCGGCGGGCTGCTGGTCGAGGGGACCTGCGACGAGATCGGGCGGCGGCACGTGTGGGTCGCGCTCGGCCCGGAGGGGCCGCGCACGGTCACCTTCGCGACCCGGCTGGGCTCCCTGGAGCGCCCTTCGGATCTGGCGGAGCGCCTGCCGAAGGCGCTCATCCACCGCAATGTCCCGGGCGAGCCGGTGCACGCCTTCCTGCGCGACTTCGACCGCGCCTGGGCGGCCGCCGCGCCCTACGCCTCCTACGGCGCCCGACAGCGGTGGATCCGGGCGGTACGGGACCTGAGGGCGGACTGGCCGGTGGCGGACGGGCCGGTGCGGTGGCGGCAGGGCGAAGTGACGGTGCGGTGGGAGGCGTTGGCCCCTCGGGGCTGACCTCTCCGCCATGGCCCGGAATGGACCGGCTCGGCCCGCCCGGGAACGATCTCTTTGAGTCGTTCGTCACACAGGCGGGGAGATCGGCATGCCGGGGGCATACCGGTGCGGGGGCGGCGGGAAGCACTACCCCTGTCGCTTTGGGCGCCGTCGTGGCAGCATCCCCAGACGAACCGGATGTTACTGACGGTTAATCAGTTGGGGGCTGGGGTATGGCAGCGGGCAAGCGTGGCCTGATCGCGACGGCTGTGACAGTGGTCTGCGCGATCACCGTGCTGGCGGCTCCGGGCACGGCGTTCGCGAGCCCCGGCCCGGAGCCGACGCCGAGCGCGAGCCCGACTCCCGGGCCCAGCAAGGACCTCGAGGCCGTACGCAAGAAACTCGACAAGCTCTACCGCGCCGCCGGCCGTGCCACCGACGAGTACAACGCCGCCGAGGAGAAGGCGGACAAGCAGTCCGCCGAGATCGTCGAACTGGCCAAGAAGATCGTCAAGGGCAAGGAGAAGCTGGCCAAGCTGAAGGACCGCGCCGGCGCCTCGGCCGCCGCGCAGTACCGCGGGGGCGGGCTGCCGCCCGAAGCCCATCTGACGCTCAGCGACGACCCGCAGGAGTTCCTCGAGGGAGCGGTCCGGGTCCGCCAGGGCCAGCACGCGGCCAAGGGCCTGATCGGCGAACTGAGCCGCACCCAGGAGGACTTGGAGCAGTACGCCAAGGACGCCTCCGCGCAGTGGAAGAAACTGGAGGCGGGCCGTAAGGCCAAGGCCGCCGCGCAGAAGAAGATCGAGAAGCAGATCGAGCAGGCGGAGAAGGTCGAGTCCGAGCTGCGGAAGGACGAGCAGAAGCGCCTCGCCGAGCTGGAGAAGGCGGCCGCGGCCAAGGCCCAGTCCGCCTGGCTCGGCTCCGGCGTCCTCGACGAGATCAGCGGCAAGGCGACCGACCAGGGCAGGAAGGCCGTCGAATACGCCACGGCCCAGATCGGCAAGCCGTACCAGTGGGGCGCCGAGGGCCCGAAGACCTACGACTGCTCCGGCCTGACCTCACAGGCCTGGATATCCGCCGGCCGCGGCATACCGCGCACCTCGCAGGAGCAGTGGAAGCAGCTGCGGCACATCGACGTCCAGGACATGCGGCCCGGCGACCTCATCATCTACTTCGACGACGCCAGCCATGTCGCGATGTACATCGGCGACGGGGCGATGGTGCACGCCCCGCGGCCCGGGCGGGACATCACCGTCGCGGGAGCGGGATCCATGCCTATCCTCGGGGTGGTACGGCCGGATCCCGGCACCGACGCCGGGTGAACATATCGGGCATCGGGCACCTTTGGTGACCCGGCCCACGTGACCCACCGCACGCCGGGCCACCTGACAAACGCGGTGCTGACGTGACGTTCGTCATCTCCGCAGCATCTCCGGCCTGTCCAACTGCGGCACATATCGCGGCATATGACACTGGCCGATGGCGTAGCGGCGTGGCTCACACCATTCCAATGCGGCGCCGACACCCGCTATGGTCCCCGTCGGTGGGTCGAGGTCCCTCGCCCCCGCCATGCCCTCGGGGGGAGGGAAGGAACCCAAGACGATGCCCGTACCCATACCGCGGCAGAGAGCGATCCCGGCCGTGGAGAGTGGTCAGGCGCAGGCCGCGTCCCCGTGTGCCCGCTCCGCCGAGGACTCCGTCAAGGACGCCTCGACCGCGGCCCCGCGCACACCGGACACCGCCGGGAACAGCACGGAGAAGGTGGAGAACAACACCGCCCACACCAATCTGACCCTGCTGCTGATCGAGGACGACCCGGCCGGTTCGCCGATCGTGCCGGACATGCTCGACCAGGCAGGCAAGCCGATCCGCGTCCGCACGGCCCGCAATCTGACCGAGGCCGGGCGGCTGCTGACCGACGACGTCCACTGCATCCTGCTGGACCTGGCGCTGCCCGCGCCGGGCCACAGCGACTCCGAGGACGAGCTCGCCGTACTCAAGCACGTCCTGGAGCTCGCGCCCCGGCACGCCGTGCTGGCGCTGACCGCGTCGGGCGACGCCGAGCGCGGTGCGGAGGCGGTGCGCGTGGGCGCCCAGGACTATCTGTTCCGCGACGAGCTGGACGGCAGGCTGCTGAGCCGGGCGATCCGCTACGCGGTGGAGCGCAAGCGTTCAGAGTCGGCCGAGCGCCGGCTCGCCGAGGGCCGCCTGCGGGCCCAGGAGAACCGCCGCCTGGAGCGCGGTCTGCTGCCGACCCCGCTGCTGGAGGGCTCTCCGCTGCGGTTCGCCGCCCGCTACCGCCCGGGCCGCTCGCGGGCCCTGCTCGGCGGTGACTTCTACGACGTCGTCCGTACGCCGGACGGCACCGTGCACGCGATGATCGGTGATGTGTGCGGCCACGGCCCGGACGAGGCCGCCCTCGGGGTGGAGCTGCGGATCGCGTGGCGCGCGCTGACGCTGGCGGGCCTGTGCGGCGACCAGCTGCTGGGCACGCTCCAGCAGGTGCTGGAGCACGAGCGGGCCGACGACGAGATCTTCGCGACGCTGTGCACGGTGGACATCGCGCCGGACGGCCGCCGCGCCGGCCTGTGCCTGGCGGGTCACCCGTCGCCGCTGCTGGCCCGCCCGGGCAAACCGGCCCGGCTGCTGCCGTACGACAACAACGGACCGGCCCTCGGGCTGCTGCCGGGTGCCCGCTGGCCGCGTATGCAGGTGGAGCTGGGTGCCGAGTGGAGCCTGATGCTCTACACCGACGGCCTGATCGAGGGCCATATCGGCCAGGGCCGGGAGCGGCTCGGCCAGGACGGCATGACCGAGATGATCCGCCGCCAGTTCGCCGAGGGGCTGCGGGGCGAGCGGCTGCTGCGCGCGGCGGTGAACGAGGTGCGCGAACTCAACGGTGGCGAGCTGACGGACGACGTGGCGGTACTGCTGCTGGACCGGGTGCCGTAGCCCCGGGCTCCGGCGCTGCCCAGGCGGTGCCTACGGGGGTTTACCGGCCGCCGTTCCAGGGGCCGTACGGGCCGTCGCTGCTGGAGCCCCGCTGGCTCCGGCCGCCGCCGGGGAGCGCGCGGATGGCCGGGCGGACGTCGACCATGTACACGATCGTCGCGATGAGCCCGATGATCGGCAGGAACGACAGGATCGGGAAGAGCAGGTTCACCACGAAGGCCAGACCGAGGATGATCAGCCAGAACGGCTTGGTCTTCTTGTCGGCCGCGCGGTACGCGTCCTCCCGCCGCACGGCGGCGTCGAACAGCGCGAAGCCGCTGAAAATGATCAGGGCCATGCTCAGAAGCCACATAAACCCTGCGAAGCCCTGCATCAGCACAACGTCCACCACCAGACTCGGCTCGTCCCTACGCGGTCACCGTACCCGTACAACGGGCCGGACACCCCCAGGGTGCCCGGCCCGCGTCAGCCTCCGCGCTTACTTCCTACGCGCTGGCTTCCTCCGCGCTTGCTTCCTCCGCGCTTACTTCGCCGGCGGCGTCTTCTTGGCGACGGGCTTGCGTGCCGGAGCCTTCTTGGCGGCGGGCGCCTTCCGCTCCGGGGTGGCCTGGGCCTTGGTGCCTGCGGGCTTCGCCGGCTCCTCCTTGACCTCGACCGGCTCGGCCTTCGGCTCGACGGCCACGGCCAGCTCCTCGACGCCCTCGGCGACGTCCTCGATGCCCTCGGCGGCCTCGCCGCGCCAGGTGCGCACGGCCTGCTCGCCGTGCTCGGCGACCTTCTCGTAGGTCTCCCGGGCCTTGACGGCGTACTCGGCGGCCACGCCGACCCCGCGCAGCGCGAAGTCCTGGGCGCTCTCGCCGAACTTCTTCAGGTCGGCGTCGATGTTGCTGCCGAGCTTCTTGAAGTCGGCGTCGAGGGAGCCGATGAAGCCCGTGACCTTGGTCTGGAGGGTCTCCTGCGTCTCCTTGACGCGGGCGGTGGCCTCCTTGGCCCGGGCGGACGCCTTCTCCTGGACGGCCTTGGTGTCGGTGTTGCGTACGGCGTCGATCCGCGCCGGAGCCTCGGCCCGCAGCTGCTCCACCAGGGCCGGCACCTTCTTCGCCTGCTGGAGGGCGAGGTCGGCGGTGCCCGCGGCGAAGTAGAGCGGAGTCGGGTCGCTGAGGGTCTTGCGCAGGTCGTCGGTGATGGCCATGGTGAGGGTCCTCCCGGATTCTTTCTCGCTTGAGGGTTCGGCTGAGGGTGGTGTGATCCGCAGCGGAGCGGCCGGTGCCCTGGTCCGGCTCAGCCGGCCGTCTGCTGCGGGTCGGTGTCACTGCCGCCGGTGGCCTTGCGGGGCCGGCGGGCGGCGGGTGTACCGCCGGTGTTCTTGCGGGTGCGGCGGGTGGCGGACGTACCGCCGGTGTTCTTGCTGGTGCGGCGGGCGGCCGGCGCACCGCCTTCTCTCTCGGGGGTGCGGTCCTCGGCGGACCGGCCGCCGCCGGCCGTGCGGGTCCGCCCACGTATCTCGGTGCCGCCGTCCGGGGCGTCCCCGTCCGCGTCCGCCGTGCCTTCGGCGACCACGAACTCGACGACGGCGGCACCGTCGCCGGGGCCGTCGGAGCCGTCGCCGGTCCCGAACCCGTTCTCCTTGCGGAAGGACTCGTAGATCTGCAGCAGCACCTGCTTCTGCCGCTCGTTCAGCGTCGGGTCCGCGAGGATGACGGCACGCGTCTCCACCTCGTCCCGGTCCCGCTCGGCGTCGAGAATGCCCGCCCGCACGTACAGCGTCTCGGCGGAGATCCGCAGGGCCTTGGCGACCTGCTGCAGCACCTCCGCGCTCGGCTTGCGCAGCCCGCGCTCGATCTGGCTCAGATACGGATTGGACACCCCGGCGGCGTCGGCGAGCTGCCGCAGCGACAGCTGCGCGTTGCGCCGCTGCTCGCGCAGGTAGTCACCGAGATTGCCGACGTTGAGCGATGCCATGCCCTCCACGGTGCCGCATCCCGCTAACTATTGCAAGCACTCGCTTGCAATAGTGCGCCATGCCACCCGTTCAGCCCTTCGGCGCCCCCGCGAGCACCCGCTCGCAGTCCGACCAGGCCGGCTCGCTGAGCAGGGGCCGGAAGCGGGTGAACAGGGTGAGGAGCTCGGGTCCCCACTTCTCCCGGAAAGCGGAGTCGATGCGGGCGAGGTCGAGCTCGTTGGCGACGGACAGCTCCGCGAAGTCTCGTCGGTGTCGAGGGTCCGGAGTCCGAAGGCGGCCGGTGAACCGGTCCCGGAACGGACCGTCGGCGTCCACGAGCGTCGGATAGGTGGCCTGCCGGTCGCAGGACGCGTAGAGATACACGATCGCTTCGGCCTCGGCGCCGATCACGTCCACGAGGTCGGAGCGGCTGTCCGGGGACAGCGGGGCGACGGGGAAGCCGTCGGTGCCGTAGAGGGCGTGGCACAGGCCCGCGAGCTGGAGGGCGGGGCGGGCGCCCCAGGCGGCGAGGCGGAGCCGGACACGCTGGAGATGGGCGATGAGCGTGCCGCCCGGATGGGCGATCTCCGCGGCACCGAGCCGGTGCAGCAGCGCGATCGCCCGGTCGGCGGCGGCAGGGTCGGTGGTGGACACGGCGTCCTTCCGTCAGCGTCCTTCCGTCAGGGAGGGGACACGGCATCCTCCCGTCAGCGTCCTTCCGTCAGGGAAGGGTCGGCACCCGTCCGCGCCTTCGCCTGTGGTCCGGATCCCGCGAAAGCGCCGGACGGGTTGCCGCCCGGGCCCTGCCTTGATCCTCCTGGGCTCCAAGACCTCAGTCAATCCTATGGATTTCTCGCAACACCCAAGCTGTAGCTTGGAGTTGTGACTCTTGACGATCTGCGCGTCTTCGTGGCCGTGTGCCGGGCGGGAAGCCTCAGTGCCGTCGCCCGGGAGCTGGGCCGCACCCAGTCGGCCGTGAGCCAGCACGTCAAGCGGCTCGAGCGGGAGACCGGCGTGAGCCTCCTGGAGCGCCGGCCCCGGGGTGTCGTGCCCACACCCGCGGGACGCGTCCTGCGCGACGCCGCCTCGGACGGCATCTCCGGTCTGGATCTGGCCCTGCGGCGTCTCGGGGACCTGGTCAACGGCGACAGCGGCGCCGTGCGCGTCACCACGGGCGGAACCACGGTGCGGCACTTCATGGCCGAGGCCGTCGTCGCCTTCCGGCGTCGCCACCCGAAGGTCAGTCTGGAGTTTCGGACGGAGACCTCCAGCCGCGACTGTTTCGACGCCCTCACCGCCGGCGACCTCGACCTCGCCTGGGTGACCATCGACGGCCCGGTGCGCGGTATCGAGCAGCGCCCCGTCGTCTCCCTGCCCTGGGTCGTGGCCGTCCGCTCCGATGACCCGCTCGCGGGCCGGCCCTGCGTCGGAACGGCCGAGTTCAGCGACATCAGCCTCATCCGGCTTCCCGAGAACTCCACTTCGGGCGCCCGCCTCGACGCCGCGTTCGCCGAACTCGGCATCCGGAACAGCTCCGGCACCAGCGTCGCCGACTGGGACACCGCCCTCCTGCTGGCGGAACTCGGCCTCGGTCACGCCGTCGTGCCCGTCCTGCCCGGCTGGGAGGTACCGGGTGACGGTCCTCTCCGCCTCGTCCCCATCCCCGCCCTGCCCCCGCTCCCGGTCGGCTGGGCCTGCCGCCGCTGGGACGCCCTCACCCCGCTCGCCCGGGCCTTCGCCGACACCGTCGCGCGCAGTTGTACGGAACGGACCTCAGGTACTCGGCCCGACCAGCGGGCGACCGTCGTAGTTTCGGAGAAGGGCCGTCCCGGTCGGTCCAACGCAGCGCTACCGGCGAGGAGTTGACCATGGACGCACACGACGCGCAGGACACCGCGAAGGGACTGCGGGCGATCGGCGACGAGTTGTCGGAGCGGTTCTACGAGCGGGACGACGTGGTGCGGACGCTGGTGGTGACGCTGCTGGCCGGGCAGCACTCGCTGGTGCTCGGTCCGCCCGGGACGGCGAAGTCGGAGCTGGCCCGGGAGCTCACGGGCCGGGTCGAGGGGGCGGCGTACTGGGAGATCCTGCTGTCGAAGTTCACCGCGCCGACGCGGATGTTCGGTCCCATCGACGTCGCCGCGCTGGCCCGGGGCGAGTACCGCCAGGTCTACGACGGCCGTGCCACGACCGCTCATGTCGCCTTCATCGACGAGATCTTCAAATGCTCCACGGCCGCGCTGAACGAGACCCTGGGCTACCTCAACGAGCGGATCTACCACCCCGAGAACGGCGGCGAGCCGATCCGCTGCCCCCTGATCGGCGCCATCACGGCGAGCAACGAACTGCCCGCCGGAGAGGACTCGGCCGCGATCTACGACCGGCTGCTGGTGCGGATCGAGGTCGGCTACCTGGAGGACCCCTCGAACTTCGCCGCACTGGTCCGCTCCGCCGTCGGCCGCCCGGCGGCACCGGAGCGCACCACGATCGAGCTGGCCGCCCTGCAACACGCCGTGGCGGAGGCCGTCCCGGCCGTGGACGTCCCCGACGCGATCGTGGACGCGGTGTGCACGCTGCGGGCCGCCCTGCGCCGCAGGGAACTCGTCGCCTCCGACCGCCGCTGGCGGCAGGCGGTGGGACTGCTCCAGGCGTCCGCGTACCTCGACGGCCGTCCCGAGGTCGCCGAGGCCGATCTGTCGGTGCTGACGCACGTGCTGTGGGACTCCCCCGCCGAGCGCCCGGCCGTCGAGCGCGAGGTGCTGCACCTGGTCAATCCCGACGCCAAGGATGCGCTCGACCTGGCCGACACCATCGAGGAGCTGGAGGCCCAGCTCGACGCGATGGCCGGGCAGTCCCGCGAGGCGCTGAGCGAGTGGGTCATCAAGCAGGCCCACAACAAGCTCGCCATGGCCGGGAAGCGGCTGGAGAAGCTGCGCGAGGAGGCGACGAGCGCGGGCCGTTCCACGGCCGCCATCGACCGGGTCACCGGCCGCCAGCGCGCCGTCCGCGCCCGCGTGCTCACCGAGGCCCTCGGCATGGACGCGAGCATGGTGCAGGCCCAGCTGTGAGCATCGACGGACCCCACCGGCTCGACGAGCTGGCGGGCCGGGGCGGGAAGTGGCTGGGCCTGTCCGCCGCCGCCCCCGAGCGGCACTCCGGGGCCGTGGTCGCGGACCGGTTCGACCGGATGACCTGGCGCGACACCTGTGAACAGTCGGCCGGGCTGCGCGAGCTGGCCGCGGAACTGGGCGACCGCTACGACCACGCCGGCGACCTCCTGGCCGACACGTTCCTGGCCGCCTACAAGGTCAGACCCCGGTTGCGCGAGCCCGCCGAGATGGACCCCTCCCGGCTCGTCAACCACCAGGTCGTCAACTCA
The DNA here is from genome assembly GCF_053643595.1 of Streptomyces sp. NPDC055506. Taxonomy (NCBI): domain Bacteria; kingdom Bacillati; phylum Actinomycetota; class Actinomycetes; order Kitasatosporales; family Streptomycetaceae; genus Streptomyces; species Streptomyces sp. NPDC055506. Next base: position 27,738 of record NZ_JBSHKH010000049.1, read on the forward strand.
CTGGTGGCGTCCCCGGAGTTCACCGGACTGCACCGGGAGACCGCCGGCGACCCCTACGCCGCCGCCATGGCCGTACTCGCCCAGGCCGCCGCGCTGCGGGGGCTGCTGGAGCGTACTCGGCAGGCCCGCGAGCAGGCCGAGCGGCAGAAGCGGGCCCAGGGGGACGTGGCGGACGCGGCCGACGCCGTGAGCGAGGCGCTCCGGCGGGCCGCCGCCGAGGCCGAGGCGGACGGCATGGTGCCCGGTCCGGCCGCTGACGCCATGGAACAGGCGATCGAGGCCGCCGAGACCGCCGAGGCCGCCGCGCGGCAGGCCGCCCAGGGTGCCGCGCAGGCCCTCGCGGCGGCGGCCCCCGGTGTCGGCGCCGGTGCCCGGACCGCGGCCGCGAAGGCCGCCGTGGTCGTGCGGGAGGAGGCCGCGCTGATGCGGGCCTGGGGCGTCGGATCCGGCGAGCTGGAGCGGCTGCCGTTCGGCCGGCGGGCCCTGCTCGCCGAACGGCTGCGCACCGGTCGGCTCGCGCAGTGGGCCGAACTGATCGGCCGCTTCCGGCAGATGGCCGGCGGCGAGCGCGCCCGCAAGGTGGAGAACGCCACCGGGGAGCTGGTCGGCGTGACCCTCGGCGACGACCTGTCCCGCGTCATCCCCTCCGAGCTCGCGAACCTCGGCCTGCCCGAGCTGCGCGCGGTGTTCGCCGTGCGCTACGCCGCCGGGGAGCTGATGCTCTACGACAGCCAGGGGGAACAGGCCACCGGCCGGGGCGCGATCATCGCCTGCGTGGACACCTCGCACTCCATGTTCGAGGCCGGGCCCGGCGGCATCACCCGGGAGGCGTGGGCCAAGGCGTGCGCGCTGGCACTGCTGGACCAGGCCCGTCACGCGGGGCGTGACTTCGTCGGCATCCTGTTCTCCGCCGCCGACCGGCTGAAGGTCTTCCGCTTCCCGGCCGACGAGCCGGCGGGCATCACCCGGACCCTCGACTTCGCGGAGACGTTCCTCGGCGGCGGCACCAGCTACCAGCGACCGTTGTCGGCGGCCGCCGACCTGCTGGAGGAGGAGTTCAACGACGTCTCACGCAGGCGCGGCGACATCGTGATGATCACCGACGACGACTGCGGCGTCACCGAGGAGTGGACCCGCGGCTGGAACGAGGCCAAGCACCGCCTGGGCTTCCGTCTCTTCGGCGTGGCCGTGGGCGCCCCCCGGGTCGCGGCGACCGACTCGGTCCTGGACGCCCTCTGCGACAACCTCCGCGCGGTGGAGGACCTCACGGACGTCCACGCGGCCGCCGATCTCTTCCGCGTGATCTGACGGCGGTCACGACACGCCGGTCACGACAAACCGCCGACGATGCAGAAGGGATGCCCGGCGGGATCCGTGAGGACCCGCCATCTGTCCTCCTGCGGCTGCTGGTCCGGCCTGCCCGCGCCCAGTTCCAGCAGCCGGGCCTCGGCCTCGTCCAGGTCGACGACCCTGACGCAGCAGTGCAGTTGCTGCGGAACGGCCGGGCCGGGCCAGCTCGGAGCTCGGTAGTCGTCGACCCGCTGAAACCCGATGTCGAACCCGCCCTCACCGTCCAGCGCGGCGAACCCGGCATCCGACTCGGGGTGCAGCTCGAGTCCGGTGGCTTCCTGGTAGAACGCCGCCAGGGCGAGCGGATCCGGGCAGTCCAGGGTGATCGCGCTCAACTTCATCAGCGGGGTCATCGCGCCTCCGTGCCGATCTCTGGAAACTCTCGTGGTGCCCACCCTAGAAGCGGACGGTCGCTAAACAGTTCGACGAGGCGGGGTGGGCACCGTCATGATCCGCAGTCGTGACGACGACTTCGCAGCAGTTCCTGGTCCGGGCCGCCGCCCGGAACAACGCCGAGTGGTGCGCGGCGATGTGCCGGGCGCACGGGGTGGCGGGCGAGTTCGGGACCGACGCCTGGGCCGCCCCGGTCCGGACGCCGCTCTACTACCCCGACGCGGTGACACTGGAGCCGGACGCCGGCCGGGACGCGCTCGTGGCGCGGATCGACACGGCCTCACCCGGCGCCTCGGTCAAGGACAGCTTCGCCGACCTGGAGCTGGCGGAGGCGGGGTTCCGGGTGCTGTTCGAGGCGCAGTGGATCCATCGTCCGGCGGAGACACCCGCGACCGACCTCGATGCCGGGGCTATCGCGTGGGACGTGGCACGCGACCCGGACACGCTGCGCGCCTGGGCGCTGGCCTGGGACGACGGTGCCGGAAACGCGGACCTGTTCCGGCCCGGGCTGCTCGCCGACCCGGCGACCTTCGTGATCCTGGGACGGTCCCCCGACGGCCGAGTGGCCGCCGGCGCGGTGGCGAGCCACAGCGAGCACGTGGTCGGCGTCTCCAACGTCTTCGCGCGGAACGGCGGGCCCGACGCCGCCTGGCCGGTCGTCCTGCACGCGCTCGCCCACCTCTTCCCCACCCTGCCCGTCGTCGGCTACGAGCAGGGTGACGACCTGGCGACCGCCCTCCGGCACGGCTTCGAGCCGCTCGGCCCGTTGCGGGTGTGGCAGCACAATCGGCCCGACTGATCCGCCCCTACGTGTCCGTCGCGGGCAGGCGCAGACCCCGGGACTCGGCGACGCGCAGGGCGTCGGTCAGGCACTCGGCGAGACGTTGGCCGGCGAAGCGCACCTCGGTGCGGGGCGAAGCCGGGTCGTCCAGCACCCTGCGGGCGAGGTCGAGCACCTCGGCCCCGGTGGCCAGTTGGACGGCCTCGAGGTCGTCGGCGAGCCGGGAAAGGCAGCCGCCGTCGCTGCCGGTGATCAGGTAGCAGGGCTTGCCGTCAGGCGAGAGCCAGGGCAGAAGCCGGGGCGGGGGCATGCCGTGTCCGTGGCTGTCCACGAGCTCCATCACGCTGCCACCTCCTGCTCACCGACGAGGTGCCGATCCAGGTCGATCCCGAAGTCGGTGGCGAGCACGAGCGCGAGGCGGCGGCGCTGCTGGAGGGCGGCTTCCTGTTCGTGAGCGGTGAGGTAGGGACGAACGAGGGCGGAGGCGCTGCCGTCGAGAGGGGTGGGGAGGCCGTACGGCGAGCGGTGGCGGGGGAGCTGCGGGGGCTGGGATGCGGAGGGGCAGCTCACGAGGGTGAGGTGCACGTGGGGGAAGAGGTGACGGCGGGGGCGGCACCGACGCCGTTTCCCCGTGCCGGGGGCGAAGAGGAGGCGGAGCCAGTGGAGGGCTCGGGGGATAAGGTCGTGCATGTCGACGCTCCTTGTAAGCGTTGGCCGTGCCCCGGGAGGTTGCCGCCTCGCCGGGGTCTTTTTCTGTCTTCGACGCTACACCTGGATATAGCCCTCTACATACAAGTACAGAGGGATCCACACGATCGGGCAGGTCGGCACCGCTCTACGTTGGACGTATGAGCGATAACGCAGCTCCGAAGACCCAGCTGGACCCCATGAGCGCCAGACCGCTCTATGTGCAGCTGGCCGACGTGATCGCCGGCAAGATCTCGTCCGGAGAGCTGGCGCCGGACAGGCCCATCCCCTCCGAGAACCATCTCGCCGACGAGTACGGCGTGGCACGACTCACCGCACGGCGGGCCGCACAGGAACTCCGCGAGCGCGGCTTGATCGTCACCGTGCGAGGCAAGGGATCCTTCGTCGTCGAACAGCCGACCGGCGACGCGCCGGAAGAAAGCGAACCGAACACCTGAAGCCGCCCCTCGGTGGTGAACCACCCCGTCGTTGCACATGGGTCAGCACGAACATCGAGGCCACCACGGCCAAAACTCGCCGACGCCATCGCCACGGACATCGCGTCCGGCAAGCTGCCGCAGGGCGCCGCACTGCCCGGCGAACGCGCCATGACCGATCTGTACAGCGTGAGCATCGGAACCGTGCGTCGCGCAGTCGTCGAACTCCGCAAACGCGGGCTCGTCGCCACCCTGCCCGCGAAGGGCACGTACGTCATCGGGATGCCGGAGTCGGCTGACGACACGCCCAAGGCCGGCGAGTAGTCGCAGGGGCCCGCGCCGCTACTGAGGCTTGTACGCCAGGAACGTGCCGTACTGCCTCCTGGTCCCCTCCTCCGGTTCCTGCACCACACGCGTCGTGACCACCAGCCCCGCCTGATCGAGCAGTTCCGCGATCCGGTCCGGCGGCAGCAGATGCGACTCGTAGGACACCGGATGGTCGCCGTACGCGCGCGTCGGGCGCAGGTGCTCGCCGCTGCCCACGTGGCCGGCCAGCATCAGCCGGCCGCCGGGCACGAGGGTGCGGTGGAACTCGGCGAACACGGTCGGCAGCCAGTGCGGCGGGGTGTGGTGGACGGTGTAGTACGCCAGGATGCCGCCCAGCTCGCCGTCGCCGATCTCCAGCGCAGTCATCGAGCCGACGGTGAAACGGAGTTCCGGGTACGCCGCCCGGGCCACTTCGACCATCCCCGGCGACACGTCCACACCGAACGCCGTTACTCCCAGGGTGGCCAGATGCGCCCTCACCTTGCCCGGACCGCAGCCCAGGTCGGCGACCGGCCCGAGGGGCCGTGCGAGTTCGACGAAGGCGGCCAGCATCGCGCGGGACACCGGGTCCAACTCGGCCGGTTCCTTGACGAGTCGGGCGTAGTCGGCGGCGACGGTGTCGTAGGACTCCCGGATCGCGGTGAGGTGGGAGGGCTCGGTCATGCCGCGAAGCTAGACGACGGCACTGACACTCCCCGTACGCCGACGCGAGTACGCCGGCTTACTCCCGCTGAGAGACGACCTCACCCCGCCGCCCCGGCACCGTGTTCCACGTGACTACGAACCCGAAGCCGAACCCGAAGCCGAAACTCAACCGCCCCGCCCGTCGGACCGTCCTGGTCGTCCATGCGGCTCTTCGCCGACTGGCTGCTGCTCCCCGTCGCGTTCCTCACGCTCCTCAGCGGTCTCGTGCTGTCGCTGGGCACGCCCTGGGGTTTGGCGCGGCACCGGTGGGTCTACACGAAGTTCTGGCTGACGCTCGCCACGACCACCGCCACGGTGTTCGCCCTGCGCCCCGGGGTGAACGCCGCGGTCACCGCCGTCGCGGCGGGCGGTCCGCTGCCCGACGCGGGGGACGTGCTGATGGGGCCGATCGTCTCGCTGTCCGCCTACGTCTTCATGACGGTGATCTCGCTGCTGAAGCCCTGGGGCCTGACCAGGCGGGGCAGGAGGCTGCGCGCTCCCGCCCGGCGCACCCTCCAGGACGCCTGAGAGCCCCCTAAAGGACCATGACGCTTGCCTAAGGGTATTAGGCAGATGCACAATCCCTTCAGGCAGAAGGGAGAGACCGTATGGCACGCGTGGGACTCACTCCGGAGCGGCTGACCGAGGCGGGCGCGGAACTCGCCGACGAGGTCGGCTTCGACGAGGTCACCGTCTCGGCGCTCGCCCGGCGTTTCGACGTCAAGGTCGCGAGCCTGTACTCGCACGTGAAGAACTCCCAGGACCTCCGGACCAGGATCGCCCTGCTGGCACTCGCGGAAATGGCCGACCGGGCGGCCGACGCCCTGGCCGGACGGGCCGGCAAGGACGCCCTGGGCGCCCTCGCGGACGTGTACCGCGACTACGCCCGGGAGCACCCCGGCCGCTGGGCCGCGGCCCAACTGCGGCTCGACCCGCGGACGGCGGCCGCGAGCGCCGGCGTCCGGCACTCCCAGATGACCCGGGCGCTGCTGCGCGGCTACGACCTGACGGAACCGGACCAGACCCACGCGGTCCGGCTGCTGGGCAGCGTCTTCCACGGGTACGTCAGCCTGGAGCTGGGCGGCGGGTTCAGCCACAGCGCCCCCGACACCGACGACACCTGGGTCCGGATCATCGACGCCCTCGACACGCTGCTGCGCAACTGGCCCGCGCCCCCTACGGATCCCCGAGGCTGACACCATGCACACCGAGCACGACTGGATCACGACCCCCCTCACGGCGGACCTGCTGCGCGGCGCCCTCGACCTGGAGCGCACCGAGCACGGCCTGCTCCCGCACCGGCTGCCCGCCCGGGCCCGCGCCCAGAACACCAACCCCCAGCTCGCCATGGCCGAGGCCCAGCCCTCCGGCGTACGGCTGGTCTTCCGTACCGCCGCGACGGCCGTCGAACTCGACACGCTGCGCACCAAGCGCGACTACGTCGGCTTCCCGTCCCGCCCGGACGGCCTGTACGACCTGCTCGTCGACGGCCGCCCGGCCGGCCAGGCCTCGGGGACCGGCGGCAACGTCCTCACGGTCGACATGGCCACCTGGGACGGCGAGGTCACGCCCGGCCCGGTGGGCACCGTCCGCTTCACCGGCCTGGCCGCGGGTGAGAAGGACGTCGAGATCTGGCTGCCGCACAACGAGACCACCGAGCTCGTCGCCCTGCGCACCGACGCGCCCGTGGCGCCCCTGCCCGACCGGGGCCGCAGGGTGTGGCTGCACCACGGCAGTTCGATCAGCCACGGCTCCGACGCCGCGAGCCCCACGGCCGTCTGGCCCGCGATCGCCGCGTCCCTGGGCGGTGTGGAACTGGTCAACCTCGGTTTCGGCGGCAGCGCGATGCTCGACCCGTTCACCGCTCGTGCCATGCGGGACACCCCGGCCGACCTGATCAGCGTCAAGATGGGCATCAACATCGTCAACGGGGACGTGATGCGGCTGCGCGCCTTCGGCCCGGCCGTGCACGGCTTCCTCGACACGATCCGCGACGGACACCCCGACACCCCGCTGCTGCTCGTCTCCCCCATCCACTGCGCGATCCACGAGGACACCCCCGGCCCCACCGCCCCGGACCTCGGCGAAATCAAGAACGGCCGGCTGCTCTTCGCCGCCATGGGCGACCCGGCGGAGAAGGCCGCCGGGAAGCTCACGCTCGGCGTCATCCGGGAGGAACTGGCCCGGATCGTGCGGCAGCGCGCGGCCGACGACCCGAACCTCCACTACCTCGACGGCCTCGCCCTCTACGGCGAGTCGGACGCCGCCGCGCTCCCCCTCCCCGACCACGTCCACCCGGACGCCGCCACCCACCGCCACATCGGCGAACGCTTCGGCGCACTGGCCTTCACCGAGGGAGGGCCCTTCGCGGAACGCTGAGCCGGCTCAGCCCTCGAAGTCCTCGGCGTCCTCGGAGTCCTCGGCGTCCTCGAAGCCCTGCTCCGCAAGGATCTTGTCGATGCGCGCCCGGTGGGCCGACTCCCAGTCGTCGAGGGTTTCCGCGGCCTCCTTCGCCAGCTTGGCGCGGGCCGCGGCGAGCACCTCCTCCCGGCGGGCGCCGGGCACCACCACGACGCCCTCCTCGTCGGCGACGACCACGTCCCCCGCGTCGACGGCCACCCCGCCGCAGGTCACCCGCTCACCCAGCGGCCGGGCGGCGGCCTTGGTGCCCGGGATGGGGATGACACCGCGCGCGAACACCGGGAAGCGGGCCTCCCGCACCTCGGGAAGGTCGCGGATCAGCCCGTCGAGGACGAACGCGGTGACACCGCGGCGCTGGGCGACGGCGCAGACGTTGCCGCCGGCCAGCGCGTAGTCCAGGTCGCCCGACTCCACGACGACGACCGAACCGGGCTCGGCCCGGTGGATCGCGGCGTGCAGCATCAGGTTGTCGCCGGGCGGGCACCGCACGGTGAAGGCCGGTCCGGCCACCCGCGGCACGGGCTCCCACAGGGGCCGGATCCCGATGTCCATGACCTGCCCGCGGCCCAGCAGGTCGGCCAGCGTGGTGGTGGGTATGTCCCTGAACGCCTCTACGTCAGTCATGACACGGACCCTAATCACCCTGTGCGCAGCCGTGTCTAGAACGGCAACGGCGTCCCGTGCACCACCTCCAGCCTCGTCACCGCCCGCGTCAGCACCACGTACAGCCGGTGGAGCCCCCGTGCCTCCGCCTCGGCGATCGCCGCCGGCTCGACGGCGACGACATGGTCGTACTCGAGTCCCTTGACCACGCTCGCGGGCACCAGGGCCAGCCGCGCGCCGAGTTCCCCGGGCCCCGCCGCGTCGATACCGGCCGCGTCCAGGGCCGCCCGCACCCGGGGCACGTCCAGGTCCGCCGCGACGACCCCGACGGACCCCTCCCGCTCCAGCGCGTCCCGTACGGCGTCCACGACCGCCGCCGGCACGCCCTCCGGGTCCGTCTCCCGCATCCGCAACTCCCCGTCCCCGCGCAGCGAACGGGCCGCCGGCACGTCCACGTCCAGCCGCTCCAGCAGCCGGTTGGCGAGGCCGACGACCGCACGCGGCACACGGAATCCGGTGGTCAGCTCGACCACGGCCGCGTCCGGTTTCCCCAGGTGCGCCAGGACCGTCAGCCACGACCGCGCCGCCCACGGCGTCGTCCCCTGGGCCAGATCGCCCAGGACCGTCAGCGAGCCGAAGGGGGCCCGGCGGGCGATGGCCCGGCACTCCATCGGGGACAGGTCCTGCGCCTCGTCGACGACGACATGCCCGTACCCCTCCGGATGCTCGATCAGCCCGGCCACCTCGTCGAGCAGCACCAGATCGGCGGCCGACCAGCGGGCCGACTTCCACGAACGGGGCGGCTTGGGCCACAGCAGCGCCCGCTGCTCGGCGTCGTCCAGCAGCCCGTCGGCCGCCCCCGCCAACGCCTCGCCGTCGGTGAGCAGTTCGGCCACGACCTCCTCCGGCCGAACCCGGGGCCAGACGGCGTCGAGGTACTCGGACACCGGCCGGGCCCGCTCGACCCGGCGCACCCAGGCGTTCGCGGGCGGCCCGGCCCGCCGCTCGACCCGCTCGCGCAGGCACCGCACGATCCGCGCCCGCACCCGCTCCCGCCCGACCCCGTAGGGCGGTTCCTCCTCCCGTACATCCGCGACGATCCGCGCCAGCTCCGCCTCGGGCACCCGCCAGCGGTACGACCCGTCCGGCACGGCGAGCGAGCCCGCCCCCGCGGTGCGCACGCGCGCGTACAGCGCCCGCCGCAGCACCTCCGCCATCCGGGCGTCGTGCTTGACGACGGCGGCGGACTCGTCGTCGGCACCACGGACCGGCCACCGGGCGATCTCCTCGGCGAGGGTCGACTGCCGCACCCCCGTCTCGCCGAGGGCCGGGAGCACCTCCGCGATGTACGAAAGGAACGTGCGGTTGGGTCCGAGGATCAGCAGGCCGCCGCGCCGGATGCGCTGCGGGTGCGTGTACAGCAGATACGCGGCCCGGTGCAGCCCGACGGCCGTCTTGCCGGTGCCCGGCGCGCCCTGCACACACACCGACATCGCCAGGTCCCCGCGTACGAGGTCGTCCTGCTCGGGCTGGATGGTCGCGGCGATGTCCCGCATGGGCCCCACGCGAGGCCGCTCGATCTCCCGGGCGACGATCGCGCTGGCCCTGCCCTCCCCCTGCCCCAGGTGCTCGTCCTCCAAGCCGGTCAGGTCGCCGGAGTCCCCGCGGCTGCCGGCCGCCCACCCGAACCGCCGCCGCACGGCGACGCCCTGCGGGTCACGGGCGGAGGACTGATAGAAGGCACGCGAGACGGGTGCGCGCCAGTCGACGACGAGAGGCGGTTCGGCCGGGTGCTCGGAGATGCGCAGCCGCCCGATGTGCAGCCGCCCACCGGCCTCCTCGAACTCCAGGGCCCCGAAGAACAACGGCCCCTCGGGCAGTTCCCGCAGGGCCTTGGCATGGCTGCGCAGCCGGTACCCGAGCACCTCCGCGTCGGCACCGGACGCCGAGACGTCCTCCCCGATGACGACCTGTTCACCGGCGCCCTCGACCATCGCGGCGAGGGCGTCCCGGCAGCGCTCGTGATGGGCGCGTTCACGGCTGAGGGCGTGCTGGAGGGCAGGTTCGGTCGACGTCATTCCACCGAGCGTACGGCAGAAACGTAACCGAGTTAAATTTATTACCCACTCTCACCCTGGAGCCGTCTCGGCAACCCGGCCGCCAGCCACCCGAACGCCCGCTCCGCCGCGGCCACCGCGTCCCCCCGCACGTCCGCCACCCGCTCCCCCGCCGCGATCCGCCGCCAGTTCTCCAGCGCGAGAACCCGAGTCACGGCCATGATCTGCCCGGCCGCCAGCCGCGCGTCCAGATCACCCCCGAGCACCTCGGCCAGCGCCGCCTCCGACCGCTCCTGGTGCGTATGGGCACGGGCGACCAGGGAGGGCGTCCCGTAGAGCAGGGCATGGAAGGCGAGCACCTGGGGATGGTCATTGAGCCCGGTCACGGGGTCGGCTCGCTCCAGCCCCTCCAGGAAATGCCGCCGCAAGGCCTCCACCGGCGGCTCCTCCGCCCCGGCCACCACCCGCGCGGCCTCCCCCTCGTGGTCGGCGATCCGGTACAGCACCAGATCCTCCTTGGCCGGGAAGTACCGGAACAGCGTCGGCTTGGAGATCTCTGCCGCCGCCGCCACCTCGGCGACGGACACCGCGTCGAACCCCTTCTCCAGAAAGAGCCCCACCGCGATGTCCGACACGACCTGGTACATCCGCCGCTTCTTGCGCTCACGCAGCCCGGTCTCGCTCATGGGGGGAGCCTACGCAGGCGCCGTGGCTAGGCCAGGGCGCGGGCGAGATACGGGTTCGCCGTGGACCTGACCGGGAGGCCGAGCGAGCCCGTGGCGACCGCCAGCGTCACCGCGTAGGAGTCCACCGCCCGCCGCACGTTCGGGGCGTCCAGGCTCGCGCCGGTCACGATGCGGTCCAGATCGACGTACGCGGACCGCACGATCTCCAGCCAGCGGTACACCCGCCAGTCCTTGCGCCAGTCGCGGGTGTACTCGGCGGGCAGGCGTCGCTCCCAGCGGCGGAACATGCGGTCCCGGATCTCCGGCCGGGTCGGTGTGAGGTGCATGTGCCGGACGAGGTCGTAGAGGGGATCGCCGACCACGGCCATCTCCCAGTCGATGATGGTCAGCGCCAAGTCGTCGTCGCGCCGTACGAGGTTCCATGGGTTCAGGTCCCCGTGCAGCAGGGCAGGCTCCCGCCGGCTCACCTCGTGCCGGGAGAGGATCAGCTGCAACCGGTCCGCGGCGGGCAGCCCGAGATGCCGGGCCAGCTGCTGCGACTCCTTCGGCAGATCCCGTACCAGGGCGATGAGCTGGTCCCGCAGCCAGCGGTGGAAAGCGCCCTCGCCGGCGGTCGGATCGACCTGCTTGTACCGCACCCGCGTCAGAGCGCACAGCTGGTCCACCAAGCCGTCGGCCTCGTGCGGCAGCAGTCCGTGGACGGGGTGGTTGGGCGGCCGGTCGACGTCCCGCGGTCCTACGTAGGTGTGGATGGCGATGGTGTCGCTCTGGAAGGTCTCGCCCAGCGCGAGCACCCTCGGCGCCGCCACCTCGATGGACGACTCCTCGATCGCGCGCAGCACGGTGTGCTCGCTGAGGAAGCCACGTTCCCGACGGCACACCTCGGGCAGCTTCCGCCGTACGACCACGGGGGAGTCGACGCCCGGCACCGACACCACCGTGTTCAGGTGCGCGGTCCCCTTGAAGACCCTGCCCGCAGGGGCGGCACCCTCTGCCAGCAAGGCCTCCCGGACCGCGGCGGACGGGAAGTCGGGGCGCTCCGGAACACGCCGGTCGGGCCGCCACTCGAACGCCTTCGCGATCCAGGCCCGGCCGCTGATGTCCCCGTTCATGCGCGACACCAGCCAGCGGAACAGGGCCCGCCTGATCTCGCCCTCACCCGGCACGCTCCCGAGCCGCAGCGGCTCCGCCGCCGCGTCGAGGGCCCGTCGCACCTCGGTCGTCGCCTCGTCCAGGCTCGTCTGCGTGAACGATTCCTCGAGGGACCGGGCCGCCCGCATCACGTCGGGGAAGACCGATTGGGCCCGCTCGAACGCCAGGTAGTGCCGCAGATCCTTGGCCAGTCCGTTGACGGCGGCCGGCCGGACCTCCTGCATCGCCTCGGCCCACGCGTCGACCACCTCGGCCCACTGGTGGGCCGGGTACCGCATGCGGACGAGGTGCGTGGCGAGGTCGTGCAGCGGGTCGCCGTAGGTGGCCAGCTCCCAGTCGACACAGATGAGGGGCGGATCGCCCGCGTAGGACACGATCACGTTGTCCCGGTGCAGATCGGCGTGGAGCAGGCTGTACGGCCGCCGGGCCATGGTGGGGACCCGCCCGGCCAGCCCGGCGAGAGCGTCCTCCGGGATGCCCAGTGCCGCGAACAGCCCGCCGAAGGACGACCAGTTGGGCCGCCTGATCTGCCGGTCGGCCAGTTGGACCAGCGTCTGGAGGAATCCCTGGCTGTCCATGTCGTTGCGGGGCCAGGCGGACGGCAGGGCGGGCAGTGCACCACGCCGCACCTGGGCCATCTGCGCGAGCAGACCGGCCAGCGCCTTGATCAGCAGGGTGTCGACAGGTTTGCCGTTGTCGCAGACGCTGGAGAGCGGTACGCCCTCCACAAAGCTGTGGATCGCGAAATCGCTCCGCTTGACCAGGCACTCCGGCGCATGCGGCAGGACTCCCCGGACGGCATCGAGGATCTCCGCCTCGTTCTGCCAGGTCCGGATGACCACGGGCAGCGCGTCCGGTCGCCGGATACGGACGGTCACGGACGTCCCGGCCTCACGTCCGACCAGCCGGGCCATGTCCTCCGTCAACGGCAGGACGAAATTCTGGTTGTGATGGCCGCTGCTCGCCTGGCCCCGCTCGGCGGCCAGCCTGACGAAGGCCCGGTAGGCGGCGTCGTGCGAGGCGCGCTCCCCGAGGAAGGGACGGGGAAGAGGAGGTGCGCCCACTGGCCGCTCCGGAAGTACGAGAAGGGGAGAACGGTATGGCAAACCGTAAGTTCGCGGCCGGTGCCGCGCATGGCCGGTGAGCCATTCAGGGTGGATTTGCCACCCGTCTGCATGAGACGGCGTGAACTCGTTCTATGGTGGCCGGTTGCCCTCCTTCGGATACGAACGAGGACAGGCGTTTGACTCAATCGGTGCGCGGTGCGGGAATGCTACACCCGGCCACCCCATGGCCTCTCGCACCTCCCCGGCGCTTTATGTCACTCGGGTCGCTCGGCCAACAGGTCCCAGACGGAGTCGTACCACCTGCGCATGGTGTCCACGAAGATCGTCCCGGCCGAGTCGGGGTCGCCGTCCCGCACATGGTGCGTCAGCGTGGCGCCGAGGCCCAGGACGTCCAGCGCCCGCACCTGGTCCCCGCTCTCCAGGACCAGGGCCCGTTCGACTACGCGGTACAGACCGTGCAGCACCTCGGCTTCGTTGATCACGTACAGCTTGAAGGTCGGCGTGAGGGGGGCGTGCCGGATCTCGAGGTCGACGGACGGGACCAGCTTCTCCGCCCGCAGCCCCTCCAGCACCTGGTGCAGGGACTCCGTGCTCCGCCTGGTGATGGTGCGGAAGCGGTCCCGCAGGCGGGGGGCGTCCTCGTCGTTCACGGCCCGGGGGTAGGGCAGCTCCAGCGACTCGGACGGCAGGAGCATCCGCAGGGCGATGCGCTCGGGCGCGATGAGGCCGGCGCGGATCCGTTCGTCCTGACGGCGGATGTGGACGTCCAACGATTCCGACGTCAACGTATAGACGTCCAGGGTGACTTCGCGCTGCTCGAACGCCTCGCTGATGAGCGGGTCCAGTGTCATCGGCCGCCGGGACCGGGTGGCCCTGGCCGTCTCGGACTGGATGCGCTGGTTCTTGATGACCCGGGCCCTGGTCCCCTGCCGGTTCTCGATCCAGCTCTCGTTGCCCAGTTCCTGGATGACCCGCTGCACGGTGTCCCTGGAGACTCCGAACTCCTCGGCCAGCTCGCGCTGCGAGGGCAGCAGGGCCCCCTGCGGATATGTCCCGTCCGCCATCCGCGTCCGCAGTTCTTCCGCCACATGCCGGAACGCCTTGCCGTCACCACTCCGCCTGGCAGTCACACGACGTACCTACCGCCGACAGCCGACAAGCAAACAGGTTTGGTTCAGGCAAGCAGTCCGTCCAACTTGCCGGTTAGGGGATCAAGTTGACCGGGCATGCCTGATACAAGCAGGCAACCAGGCAAGTGGACCGACGAGTTGCCTGACCCACAGGCCAGGACGGGAGGCGAGCCGTGACGATTCGGTTGCGTCCGGCAGACGGCCTAGGCCCGCCGCAGCAGCGCCAGCAGCGGTTCCAGGGAGGTCAGGACCGCGTCGGCCCCGGCCGCCTTCAGCAGCTTGGCCTTGCGTTCGTTGCGAGCGAAGCCCAGGAACGGCACCCCGGCTCGTGCCGCCGCCTCGTGGTCGGAGGGTGTGTCGCCGATCATCAGAGCGTCGGACGGAGCCGCGCCCATCGCGCTCAGCGCCCGGTTGAGGCAGTGCGGGTCCGGCTTCAGCAGGTGAAGTTCCTGGGTGCGGCCGTAGATGTGGGGCTGGAAGCAGGGGACGAGGCCGCGACTGGTGAGGTACTCGGCGACCACGAGCGGGGAGTTGTTGGTGGCGATCGCAAGACGAGTCCCCACCGCCGTCCACGTACGGATCAGCGGGTCCGCGTACGCGGTCGGCATCGCCGAAGACGCGGCCAGCCGCTCCTCCTGGGTCAGACGTGCCTCCAGATCGGCGACGAGATCGCTGCCGGGGTGCCGGCGGTCCACGGCGCGCAGCACCACATGCGGATCGAGGGACTCTCGCTCGCTCTCCGTCAGCAGCCCGTGCAGCCCCCGGCCCTCCAGCCAGGAGACCAGGTCGCGCGCCACCCGCTCCGCCGAGTGGTTGGCGAACAGACGGCAGATGGGCCCGTCGAAGTCCCACAGCACGACTCGGGCGCGTCTGATCAGATTCCGGAGCTCGTGCGAATCGCTTTCCGTCTGGACTTTCACCGCACCAGTCTGCGTCGTATCAGAAGTCACTAGGAGAGTGTCAGGTCCGTCGTGATGGTTTCCCAGAGGGCGTCGAACCACTTCTGGGATTCCTCGACGAACGCCGCGTCCCGCCGGCCCGCTCTGTTCACGAAGGAGAAGAGGAGGGACTGGGAGCCGAGGACGTCGTACATGTCCAGGGTCCGGCTGCCCCACTCCTCCTCGCGCCTGGTCAGCATGTAGTAGCCGATCAGCGCCTCCTCCTGGTTGAGGAGGTACAGCTTCACCGGCGGGGTGAAGGGCAGCGCGCGGAACGTGACCTTTACGTCGATGCCGTGCGTTGAGCGCAGGGCCAGGAAGTTGTGCTGGAGGACCTGGCCCTGGGCGTTGCGCATGGCCAGCCAGCGCTGGTGGACCGGGTTGTCGTCGCCGTGGGCCTCCACGGGGACGGGGAAGGCCAGCTCGATGTCCCGGGAGGGGACGAGAATGCGGACGTCGATCGACTCGGGGTGGATCCGGCCCTCGTGGATGAGGCGGAGCGGTTCGCCGATGGCGACCATCAGGGTCTCCGCGGTGTGGCAGACCACGTCCACGCGGACGCGGCGGGCCGAGAACGCCTCCGTCAGCCGGGGTGCCAGACCGACCATCGTCGGCTGGGGCTCGCCCCGGGCCGGCGCGGGCACGGCGATCCGCGGGGGGCTGCCCTTGCTGACGTTGGTGAGGAGACCGTCCTCCTGGAGCGCCCGCAGGGCCTGGCGGACGGCACCGCGCTCCACCCCGAACTCCTCCGCGAGTTCGGCCTGGGTGGGCAGGCGGTCCCCGGGCTTGAGCTCGCCCGTGCGGATGCGTTCCCGCAGGTGGTCGGCGATCTCCTGGGGCGAGAGCCTTCTGCTGCCGTTGACTGCCACGTTCTCCGCCACGTCCTCCGCCACGTCCGCCTGGATCACGACCAAACGCTACAACTCTGATCCATCTGGCGGGAGTTGTTTGAAAGTTGTTTATGAGTAGGGGCCAAGTGGGGACAACTTAATCAGAGTTGGTTGCCAACTTACATGAGTTGGCGGAAGTTTTGCTTCCGAACCTCCGAAGGGGGAAACCAATGCCCGCCCTCACTCTTCTCGCCGCCATCGCAGTCGTCGCCTTCGAGCAGTTCGTCCAGTGGAAGTACGGCCCCGTCGGCATCGTCGGCCTGCTCCTTCTCACCGTGGGGCTCAAGTCCAACAACTCGGCGGTCAGCTCCACGGGAGCCGTCGTGCTGGCGCTGCTGGTGCTGCGGACCGCCCTATGAGCTGGTGAGCACCAGCTCCGAACTGATCGTCTCCCACAGCGCGTTGAACCAGAGGTGCGACTGCTCGACGAAGGTCGTGTCGCGCAGGCCCGGTCCCTGCCGGAAGGAGAACAGCATCGACCGGGTGCCCTGCGCGTCGTACATCTCCATCTGCTCGTGGTCGACCTCGGCCTCCCGGCGCGTCAGCGTGTAGTACGCGAACAGCGCCTCCGAGCCGTTGAGCAGGTACAGCTTCACCGGCGGAGTGAAGGGCAGCGCCCGGAACGTGACACGCACGTCGATGCCGTGTGTGGCACGGAGCGCCAGCAGATTGTGCTCGAGGACCTGTCCCTGGGCATTGCGCATCGCCAGCCACCGCTCGTGCACCCAGTCGTCGCCGCGCCCCTCGACCGGCACCGGGAAGGCGAGGTCGATGTCCCGGCTCGGCAGCAGGACCCGGACGTCGACCTTGGCCGGTTTCAGCCGTCCGGCGTGGATCTGCCGCAGGGGTTCGCCGATCGCCAGCGTGAGGGAGATGGAGGTCAGGCACACGGCGTCGATCTCGACGTGCTCCGCCGCGAACGCCGCCGCGATCCGGGGCGCCAGGGCCACCGTCGTGGGCAGCGGCGGGGCTTGCGGGCCGGTCAGCGCCCTGGCGGGGTCGGAGGCGACGGTCGCCGGGCTTCCCTTGGACACATTGGTGAGCAGCTGCTCGGACTGCAGGATGCGCAGCGCCTGGCGTACGGCACCGCGCTCGACGCCGAACTCGTCGGCGAGCTGCGCCTGCGTCGGCATCCGCTCACCGGACCGCAGCACTCCTGACCTGATCCGGGCGCGCAGTTCGTCGGCCACTTCTTGATGTGTTCTCTGTGGCCGTTGCGACCTCTTCCGTCCATTGACGGAGGTGTGTTCCGGGTCCACAACCAAACAGTACAACTTCCCGCCATCTTCCGGCAGTTCAGCGCAGGGTGGTTATGAGACGCTTCCAAGCGGCTATAAGTACAGAGAAGTTGGTCGCCAACTTATGCAACATGGTCAGACGGGCCTCCCTTCCGGAGGGGAGCCGGGAGCCCGGTCGGTGAGTACCACCCCACAACAATCACAACCGAACAGCTCGCTACGGATGCGGGTCCCTGTCCGCCGGCAGAAGGGAGCGGATCAGAACATGTCCGGGCACCAAGGCCGCCTGGACGTACGCAGCAGGGCGTCGGCCTTCCGGGCGGCGCCCGCTCGTTCTTCCCGCACCCGCCCCAGCGCAGCCAGCCGCACCGCCGACTCGTCGCCCAGCCACAGCGCCCCCAAATCGCCCAGTTCCAGAGTGAGTTCCGCGCTCTCGGTGGTCGGCGTACAGGACGCTCCCTCGGCGGAGGCCTCCAGCCGGTACCGCCCGCCGGTCAGACCGTCCACCCCGGCGACCTCCAGCACCAGCGTCCCCTCTGCCTCGTACGTCCGCGCCTCCAGCGCCCGTACGACGTCCAGGATCCGCACCCACAGGAAGTCCGCCAGCGACGTGACCCTGGCCGCCCGCGGATCCGGCAGGAAGTGCGGGAGCAGATCGTCGGGCGCCCGCCAGCCGCTCTTCACCGTCACGACCCAGTCGATGGAGCAGAGGTACTGCCACAGGGCGCGCTCCGCGGCCGGTGTCACCCCGATCAGCCACTTCACGGTCGCCGTGTTCAACGGCTGCTTGGCCTCGCCCCAGTTGTCGTCCACCTCGTACGCGGCCATGCCCTCGACCTCGCCTGACGCCGAGCGGTACACGGCGAAGAAGGGCATCTTCCACCCCGGGTCGAACCGTACGGCGCCGGTGTTCACCTTCCACCAGAACTCGTCGCGGCTGATGGCGCCGGGCTGGGTGCGGCACAGCCGCTCGTGCAGGTCGGGGCCGAGCTTGCGGACCTCGTCACCGTCCACCAGGTCGATCCGGCCGCCGTCCGCCGGGCCCGCCCAGCGGGCGTCGAGGCCGGCCCGCGGCACATCGACCGTCCACTCGGCCATCCAGGCCGCCGGGCCGAAGCCGTACCGGCCGTAGATCGGGTACTCGGCGGCGATCAGCGTCGCGACGACGTCCCCGCGGTCCTTCGCGGCCGCCAGGTCCCGCGCCATCATCCGGCTGAGCAGCCCGCGGCGGCGGTGGGTCGCGGTGACGGTGACACCCGTGACGGCGTCGGCCGGGACGGTCGCCCCACCCACGACCGTGAGCTCCTGGTCGAAGGAGCGGAAGGTCGCCACGCACCGGCCGCCGTCGAAGGCGCCGAGGAAGCGCCCCGGCACGAAGTTCCGGCGACGACCCTCGATCTCCTCCGCGGAGACGACGGGCCCCCGCAGAAAGCCGGTGTGCACGGCACGCAGCCACTCGGCGTGTTCGGCTTCGGCGATGGCGCGTATGTCGATGTCGGCTTCGCGGGTCATGGACTCACGCTAGGCGGAGGGCCGGTCGGTGTCGCGCGGATTTCCGAGCGCCGGCCCTCCCCCTGTTCAGAAGCGCCTCAGACCAGCAGGTCGTCGACCTGCGCCTCCCCTTCGCGGTAGCGGCGGGCGATCTCCGCGCTGCACTCGTCGGCCGTGCGCTGCAGCCGCTGCCGCCTCCGGGAGACCTGCTGCTCGTAGCGCACGAGCCGCCCCATCGCCGTGTTCAGCTCAAGGTCCGTCCGCGCCCCCAGGTCGGACAGCTCGACCTCGCCGAGCATCTCCTCGGCCAGCCGCCGGGGCTCCTCGCCCTGCGGGGTGGAGAGCGTCACATGGCGGGCGGAGGAGCGGTGCCGGGCCGGGGCGTCCCGGAGGATCTCCGCCAGCCGCTCGACGACGGACACCTCCGCCGGCGCCGCGGCGGCTGCCACGTCCGCCGGTGTACGCCGTGCCAACTCCGCGCGCAGGATGTCGATCCGCCCCTGGAGCAGCCGCCGTACATAACTGAGGTCGGCCTCGTCGCGCTGGGCCTCGCGGCGCAGGGTGCGCAGCTCGGTCAGGCTCAGCGCGGTCTGATCGGGCTCGGGAGCGTCGGAGGGCAGCCGCGGGCTGTCCGTGCGCTGTGTGGGCGGCCGGTGGTACTCCGTCGCCCCGATCCCCGTGTACGTCGACCAGACAGCCCCCGACTGCTGCCCGGTGCTGGATGTGCTCATGTGCCTCAACCGTCCCCTCGACCGGTGTGTGCATGCATCGTGCCACCCCAAGTGGCCGCTATGGGAACGAGTGCCCCCGATAGACCCCAGATGGGCGGTTAAGCAGCAAAATACGGCCGAGCGCGGCCCGTTGGCGCCCGGCGCAAACCACCCGTTCGTGCCATCCGCACACCACCCGCGGCGTGACGTTCACCGCCCTGCATGATGGACGTATGCGAGCAGTGGTGCAGAGGGTGGACGGCGCGAGCGTCGTCGTGGACGGCGAGACCGTGGGCGCGATCGAGGGCGAGGGGCTGTGCGTCCTGGTCGGCGTCACGCACGAGGACACCAAGGAGAAGGCGGCCCAGCTGGCCCGCAAACTGTGGTCGATCCGCATGCTGCGCGACGAGAAGTCGTGCAGCGACATCGACGCCCCGCTCCTGGTGATCAGCCAGTTCACCCTCTACGGCGACGCCCGCAAGGGCCGCCGCCCCACCTGGAACGCGGCCGCCCCCGGCGATGTCGCCGAGCCGCTCGTCGACGAGGTGGTCGCCCAGCTGCGCTCCCTGGGCGCGACGGTGGCGACGGGCCGCTTCGGGGCGGCGATGCGTGTATCACTGACGAACGACGGCCCGTTCACCGTGCAGATCGAAATCTGACCCGAAAGGTCTACAAGTCCTAAAGGCGCAAGACTTACGGCTCAAGACTCACGGCTCTACGGCTCGACGACGACTTCCTGCGCCGCGGCCGTGTCCCCGGCCACCAGCCGGGCGTCCACGGCCACGTTCCGCTTCACCAGCGCGAGGGCGACCGGGCCGAGCTCGTGGTGACGTACGGAGGTCGTGATGAAGCCGATCTTCCGGCCGTCGGGGCCGTCGTCCGCGAGCCGGACCTCGGTGCCGGCCACCGGCAGATGGACCTCGCTGCCGTCCAGGTGCAGGAAGACCAGCCGGCGCGGCGGCTTGCCCAGGTTCTGCACCCGGGCGACCGTCTCCTGCCCCCGGTAGCAGCCCTTCTGCAGGTGCACCGCCGAGCCGATCCAGCCCAGCTCGTGCGGGATGGTGCGGTGGTCGGTCTCGAAACCGAGCCGGGGCCGGTGCTGCTCCACGCGCAGCGCCTCGTAGGCCAGGATCCCGGCCGGCGGCCCGGCCTGCTCGGCGAACGCCTCCAGGTCGGCGCGCGGCAGGAACAGGTCCCGGCCGTGCGGTGTCTCCCGTACGGCGACGCCCTGCGGCACCTCGGCGATGGAGCCGGCCGGCAGGTGCACCACCGCGGTGTCGGCCGTGCGGTCGGCGACCTCGACCCGGTAGAAGAACTTCATCGACTCCAGGTACGCGATCAGCGCCTCCTGGGTGCCCGGCTCCACATGGGCCCAGACCGTCTCGCCGTCGTCGACGAGATACAGGGCGTGCTCGATGTGGCCGTTGGCGGAGAGGATCAGCGCTTCGGTGGCCCGGCCCACGGGGAGGTCGCTCACATGCTGGGTGAGCAGCAGGTGCAGCCAGGCCAGCCGGTCCTCGCCGGTGACGGCGACGACCCCGCGGTGCGAGAGGTCCACGAAACCGGTGCCGTCGGCGAGGGCGCGCTGCTCGCGGAACAGGTCGCCGTAGTGGGCGGCGACGCCTTCGTCCACGCCCTCGGCGGGGACGGCGCCGGGCAGGGTCAGCAGGGGGCTCTTCATACGGATAAGCCTACGACTCGGTAGTTGAAGCCTTGAGTGTGCAGTCCCGGCACCGGCCGAAGATCGCGAAGTGCTTCATGTCGGTGTCGAAGCCGAACGTCTGCCGCAGCTTGTCGGTGAACTCGGCGGCCACGGAGACGTCCGCCTCGATGACGTTCTGGCAGTCACGGCAGACCAGGTGGAGGTGGTGGTGCCGGTCCGCGAGGTGGTACGTCGGCGCCCCGTGTCCCAGATGCGCGTGACTGACCAGCCCGAGCTCCTCGAGGAGCTCCAGGGTCCGGTAGACGGTGGAGACGTTGACCCCCGACGCCGTCTTCCGCACTTCCACGAGGATGTCGTCGGGGGTCGCGTGCTCCAGGGTGTCCACGGCTTCGAGCACGAGTTGCCGCTGCGGGGTCAGCCGGTAGCCGCGCTGCCGCAGATCGCTCTTCCAGTCGGTGCTCACCACACCTCGAGTCTAGAACTACTTGAAGAAGGCGATGCCGTCGTCCGGCATGTCGTCGGGGAGGGCCTTGGCCCAGCGCTCGACCTCTTCCGGGGTGACGACCTTCTTCAGATGGGCGGACATGTAGGGACGCAGCTCGACCTCGGGGGTCTGCTTCTCGCCGACCCACATCAGGTCGCTCTTGACGTAGCCGTAGAGCCGCTTGCCGCCGGTGTAGGGCTGGGAGGCGGCCGTGCGGGCCACGGCGTCGGTGACCAGGTCGATCTGGGGCTTCTGGTCGGCCAGCTCGCCGTACCAGATCTCGATGACGCCGTCGTCGCGGGTCATCGTCACCTCGACCTTGCGGTTCGCGTCGATGCGCCAGAAGCCGTGCTCGGACTCCAGGGGCCGGACCTTGTTGCCGTCGTTGTCCAGCACCCAGGAGTGGGAGTGGTACTCCAGGAAGTCCCGGCCGTCGTGGGTGAAGGTGACCTCCTGCCCGAAGTTGCACTTCTCGGAGCCGGGGAAGTCGTGCACACCGGCACCCGCCCAGTTGCCGAGCAGGAAGGCGAGCGGGACGAGGTCCTTGTGGAGGTCGGACGGGATCTCGATCATGGGAACTTCCTAGACGGGGGTCAGCGCTGGCCCTGGTACAGCTTCTTCACGGTCAGTCCGGCGAAGGCGAGGACGCCCACGGCGACCAGGACCAACAGGATTTCGAAGAAAAGCTCCACGGGGTGCTCCTTGAGCGGGGTGCGAATGGGTGCACAGGGCCGAGGCCAGCTTACGCGGGCGCCTTCGGCACTTCGATTCCGGACTAGGCTTCCGGCTATGGCGAAGAAGCTGGTGATCAAGGTGACGGCGGGGGCCGACGCCCCCGAGCGGTGCTCTCAGGCGTTCACGGTGGCGGCGGTCGCCGTCGCCAGCGGCGTCGAGGTCTCCCTGTGGCTGACCGGTGAGTCCGCCTGGTTCGCCCTCCCCGGCCGCGCCGCCGACTTCGACCTCCCGCACGCGGCCCCGCTGCCCGACCTGCTCGACTCGGTCCTCGCGGCCGGCCGCGTCACCCTGTGCACGCAGTGCGCGGCCCGGCGCGAGATCACGGAGAAGGACGTCATCGAGGGTGTCCGCATCGCGGGCGCACAGGTCTTCGTCCAGGAGGCCATGGCGGACGAGACGCAGGCGCTCGTCTACTGAGCCGCCTCCGTCGCCTCCGTGTGGAGGCAGAACGGGTGGCCCGCCGGGTCCAGCAGCACCCGGACCCCGGCCTGCGGCTGGAACTCGGCGAGACGCGCCCCCTCGGCGACGGCCCGCGCGGTCTCGCGCTCCACATCGTCGACCTCGATGTCGAGGTGGATCATCATCTGCTGCCGGTCCGGTGCGCTCGGCCAGGCGGGCGGCCGGTAGGCGGGCTCGGTCTGGAAGGACAGCCCCGTGCCGCCGTCCGGCGGCCGGATGTGCACCCAGTCCTGCCAGTCCTCCCCGCGCCACACCCGCCAGCCGGGCAGCAGCCGTAGGTAGAAGGCGGCCAGTTCACGGGCGTTCGGCGCGTCCAGTGTCGCCGCCGTCAGGCGCATGGAACCCCTCCCCTGGTCGGTTCAGCCTCGGCGCTTCTTGCCGTCCAGCTCGTCCCACCACTCGTCGGACTGGGGATCCCCGGACGGGTCGTCCCACCAGCGGTCGTCGGGGCCCCGGCGGTTCGCGACCATCGCGGCGACGGGCGGGATGACCATGGCCACGACGCACATGCCGACGGCCACCGGGATGGACCAGAGGCGTACGACGCCCCAGGCCAGGATGAAGAGGGCGATGCAGCCGCCCATCATCGCGAAGTACGTGCGCCGCCGTCGTGCGTACATATGTCCAGCGTAGATCCGGGCAGCCCGAAGGGCCGCACCCCAGGCGTCCAACCCGGGGGGTGCGGCCCTTCAAGAACCTGTCGCCGTCAGACGGCGATCGCGACCTCCGCCAGTCCGCCCTGCTGGGCGACGACCGTGCGGTCGGCGGTGGCGCCGGGCACGAGGGCACGAACGGTCCAGGTGCCCTCGGCCGCGTAGAAGCGGAACTGTCCCGTCGCCGAGGTCGGCACCTCGGCCGTGAACTCGCCGGTCGAGTCCAGCAGACGGACGTAGCCCACCACGGGCTCGCCGTCCTTGGTCACCTGACCCTGGATCGTGGTCTCACCGGGCTTGATCGTCGAGGCGTCGGGGCCGCCGGCCTTCGCACCACACATGTCGTACTCCTGAAGAGGTCTGGAAAGGTCGGTCGGGTTCTCTACTTGTTGGCGCCGAGCTCGATCGGCACGCCCACCAGGGAGCCGTACTCGGTCCAGGAGCCGTCGTAGTTCTTGACGTTCTCCACACCGAGCAGCTCGTGCAGCACGAACCAGGTCAGCGCGGAGCGCTCACCGATGCGGCAGTAGGCGATGGTGTCCTTCGCCAGGTCCACCTGCTCCTCGGCGTAGAGCTCCTTGAGCTCGTCGTCCGACTTGAAGGTGCCGTCGTCGTTGGCGTTCTTGGACCACGGGATGTTCCGGGCGCTCGGCACGTGGCCGGGGCGCTGCGACTGCTCCTGCGGCAGGTGGGCCGGGGCGAGCAGCTTGCCGGAGAACTCGTCGGGCGAACGCACGTCGACCAGGTTCTGCGAACCGATGGCGGCCACGACGTCGTCGCGGAAGGCGCGGATGGACGTGTTCTGGGCCTTGGCCTTGTAGTCCGTCTTCGGACGCTCGGGCACCTCGTCGCCGGCGACGAGCTCGCGGGCGTCGAGCTCCCACTTCTTGCGGCCGCCGTCGAGGAGCTTGACGTTGTCGTGGCCGTACAGCTTGAAGTACCAGTACGCGTACGAGGCGAACCAGTTGTTGTTGCCGCCGTACAGGACCACCGTGTGGTCGTTGCCGATGCCCTTCTCCGACAGGAGCTTCTCGAAGCCCTCCTGCGTGACGAAGTCACGGCGGACCGGGTCCTGGAGGTCCTTGGTCCAGTCGATGCGGATCGCGTTCTTGATGTGGTTCTTGTCGTACGCGGACGTGTCCTCGTCGACCTCCACGATCGCGAGGCTCGGGTTGTCCAGGTTCTCCTGAAGCCAGTCGGCGTCGACCAGGACGTCGCTGCGGCTCATGCTCTTTCTCCTCCGGGGCAGTTACGGCGGGGCGTGCGAGGTATGCGGGCGCGCGCCCTGACGAGGGCGGCGCACGGGTGCCCTTGATCCAGGGCGGCGGGGATGCGCGCGTCGGAGCAGGCCGACGCGGTCGCTCAGAAGGTGCGACAGAGCATGGCGGCGACGCGGCACAGGTCTACTGCCCGCCGCTTCGTGAGATCCGCCTGTCGCTTCATGCTGTCGATCGTAGGGACGGCAGGGTGCGCGTGTCACCGGTGTGTCGCATATTGAGACGCATTGATCCGCCATATGGGATCAGCGACCTGTCCGTGCGTGTCCCGCACGGTTTCCGGCCGCCTGTATTCGCCATCACATCTACGCTACGGACTCCGCCGTCTCGCCTACCGGACAGCCCTGGTCGGTGCTGCCTCGCGCCTTCCCTACCCGGCCAGTCGGACGTTGGAACCCTTCACCGTGATCTCCACGCCGTTCGGCGCCGCCTGGACCTTGTCCAGCTCGATGCCACCGGGCAGGCCGTCGATCTTCTGCTGGAAGTCGGTGATGGCCCGGACGCGGGACTCGGCGATGTCGACGCCGCCGAACTTGGGCAGACCGTCGGCCTTCACCCGCACTTCGCCGTCGACCACCGTCACCGAGCTGAGCACGGAGACCGGCTCGGGCAGCTTGGTGCCGAGGACGGTGGCCTCGACGGTGACCTTGATCTTGCCGTTGCCGCCGTCGGAGAGGCCGACGACGTTGGCGGTGACGCCCGGGGCGACCTGGGTCGGCTCGGACTTCGCTGTCTTCAGCAGTTCGTCGTAGGCGATGGTCGCGGTGCCGGTGGCGCTGGTGGCGGTGGCGGAGCTGTAGTCGCCGGAGAACTCGACGCCCTGCATGTCGGCCCTGAGGTCGTCGATCCGGATCTTCTGGCCGCCGTTGCCCGCGGCGGCCTCGTAGTCCTGGATGCCGACCTCGATGTCGTCCAGGGAACCGCCGGCGACCTGGGTGAGGAACGGGAAGCCCTTGATGGAGACGTCGGGGGTCGCCGAGAGGTTCTCCGTCGTCTTCAGGCGGTCGGCGGCCTCGTCCTCGGCGAAGTTCACCGCGACGCGGTCGGCGATCACGAAGAGCCCGCCCAGGATCACGACGACGATCAGCAGTATTCGCAGTGCGCGCATGCGGTGTTTTCCCCCACCTCGGCGGTTGGACGGCGGTCCGGTCCCTGACGACCGGGTGGCCGCCCAAGCGTGAGGGTAACTCCGTGAGATGTGGGCGCCCGGGATTTGTCGATCATCTGTGACAGGCAGGCGCCCGGCGTCGGTGCCGGGGCCGGGTGGGTCCGCAGCCCGGCGGAACGGGGTGCCTCCCCCACTCTCGGCTTCGCTCGAGCGGGGG
>NZ_JBSHKH010000050.1:0-53359 GCF_053643595.1 Streptomyces sp. NPDC055506
GCGTCTCCTCACCGAGGAGGCGCGGTCCGGGCCGCCGCGCCGTGCGGCCCTGGCCGAACTGACGGACGACTGGCTCACCGGTCTGTTCGCCGCGGGCGCGGAGGGACTGCGCGGGGCCTCCCTGGTCGCCGTCGGCGGCTACGGACGCGGCGAGCTGTCCCCACGCAGCGACCTCGACCTGCTCCTGCTGCACGACGGCAGCGACACCAAGGCGGTCGCCGCCCTCGCCGACCGGCTCTGGTACCCCGTCTGGGACCTGGGTCTGGACCTCGACCACTCCGTGCGCACGCCCGTCGAGGCCCGCAAGACGGCCGGCGAGGACCTCAAGGTGCAGCTCGGCCTGCTGGACGCCCGGCACATCGCCGGCGACCTCGGCCTCACCGCCGGACTGCGCACGGCCGTGCTGGCCGACTGGCGCAACCAGGCGCCGAAACGCCTCCCCGAACTCCAGGAACTGTGCGCCGAGCGCGCCGAGCGCCAGGGCGAGCTGCAGTACCTGCTGGAACCCGATCTGAAGGAGGCCCGGGGCGGGCTGCGCGACGCCACCGCCCTGCGCGCCGTCGCCGCCTCCTGGCTGGCCGACGCCCCGCGCGAGGGCCTCGCCGACGCCCGGCGCCGGCTCCTCGACGTACGGGACGCCCTGCACCTGGCCACCGGGCGGGCGACCGACCGGCTCGCCCTCCAGGAGCAGGACCAGGTGGCCGCCGAGCTCGGCCTGCTCGACGCCGACACGCTGCTGCGGCAGGTGTACGAGGCGGCACGGGTCGTCTCGTACGCCAGTGATGTCACCTGGCGCGAGGTGGGGCGCGTGCTGCGGTCGCGCGCTGTGCGGCCCCGGCTGCGCGCCATGCTGGGCGGTGGCAAGCCCGTGACGGAGCGGTCTCCGCTGGCCGAGGGGGTGGTGGAGCAGGACGGCGAGGTGGTGCTCGCCCGTGCCGCGCGCCCCGAGCGCGACCCGGTGCTGCCGCTGCGCGCCGCCGCGGCCGCCGCGCAGGCCGGACTCCCGCTCTCCCTGCACGCCGTACGGCGCATGGCCGCCGCCGGGCGCCCGGTGCCCACGCCCTGGCCCGCCGAGGCACGCGAACAGCTCGTGACCCTGCTCGGCTCCGGCCGCCCGACCGTCGAGGTCTGGGAGGCACTGGAGGCCGAGGGGCTGATCACCCGGCTGCTGCCCGACTGGGAGCGGGTGCGCTGTCGCCCGCAGCGCAACGCCGTGCACCTGTGGACCGTCGACCGGCACCTCATCGAGACCGCCGTACAGGCCTCCGAGTTCACCCGCCGGGTCAGCCGTCCCGACCTGCTGCTGGTCGCCGCGCTGCTGCACGACATCGGCAAGGGCTGGCCCGGTGACCACTCGGTGGCCGGCGAGATCATCGCCAAGGACGTGGCCGCCCGTATCGGCTTCGACCGCCACGACGTGACGGTCGTCGCCACCCTCGTACGGCACCATCTGCTCCTGGTCGAGACGGCCACCCGGCGTGACCTGGAGGACCCGGCCACCGTGCGCTCCGTCGCCGAGGCCGTCGGCTCCCAGGGCACCCTGGAACTGCTGCACGCGCTCACCGAGGCCGACGCCCTGGCCACCGGACCGGCCGCCTGGTCGTCCTGGCGCGGCTCGCTCGTCGCCGACCTCGTCAAGCGGGTCTCGGCGGTGCTCGCCGGGGACGCCCCGGACGACCTCGAGGAGGGCGCGCCGACCGCCGAGCAGGAGCGCCTCGCCCTCGAGGCGGCGGCGACCGGCAGCCCGGTCCTCGCCCTGCGGGCACAGACCGAGCCGCCCGCCGGGCAGGAGCCGTCCGGCGACCCCGAGCCGCTGGGTGTGGAACTTCTCATCGCCGTCCCCGACCAGCCGGGCGTCCTGCCCGCCGTGGCCGGTGTCCTCGCCATGCACCGGCTGACCGTGCGCACGGCGGAACTGCGCTCCCTGACCCTCCCGGACGGCGTCGACGGCTCCGTGCTGCTGCTGGACTGGCGGGTCGCCGCCGAGTACGGCTCGCTGCCCCAGGCCGCCCGGCTGCGCGCGGACCTCGTGAGGGCCCTGGACGGCTCACTGGACATCGCCGGCCGCCTCGCCGAACGGGACGCGGCCTATCCGCGCCGCCGAGGCCTGTCCGCCCCGCCGCCCCGGGTCTCCGTCCACCCGGCCGCCTCCCGGCTGGCCACGGTGATCGAGGTCCGCTCCCAGGACGCCCCGGGCCTGCTGTTCCGCATCGGCCGCGCCTTGGAGGACGCGAGCGTACGGGTGCGCAGCGCACATGTCTCGACACTCGGCGCCAACGCCGTGGACGCCTTCTACGTGACCGGCCCGGAGGGCGCGCCCCTGCCCGGGGACGAGGCGGTGTCGGTGGCTCGGAAGCTGGAGGAGACACTGCGTGGGTGAGGCCGACCCGGCGACTTGTCACGCCGGGATACCCTGGAGGGCGATTCCCTGTAGCCACCAACCCTGAGGACCGCGAGCGCCGTGTTCGATACTCTTTCCGATCGCCTCTCAGCGACCTTCAAGAACCTGCGCGGCAAGGGGCGTCTCAGCGAAGCGGACATCGACGCCACGGCCCGGGACATCCGGATCGCGCTCCTCGAGGCGGACGTGGCGCTGCCGGTCGTCCGGGCGTTCATCAAGAACGTCAAGGAGCGCGCCCTCGGTGCCGAGGTCAGCAAGGCGCTGAACCCCGCCCAGCAGGTCCTCAAGATCGTCAACGAGGAACTCGTCACCATCCTCGGCGGCGAGACCCGGCGCCTGCGCTTCGCCAAGCAGCCGCCCACCGTGATCATGCTGGCGGGTCTGCAGGGTGCCGGTAAGACCACCCTGGCGGGCAAGCTCGGCCGCTGGCTGAAGGAGCAGGGCCACTCGCCGCTGCTGGTCGCCTGTGACCTCCAGCGCCCGAACGCCGTGAACCAGCTCAGCGTCGTCGCCGAGCGCGCGGGCGTCGGCATCTACGCGCCGGAGCCGGGCAACGGCGTCGGCGACCCGGTCAAGGTCGCCAAGGACTCCGTCGAGCACGCCAAGTCCAAGGTCCACGACATCGTGATCGTGGACACCGCCGGCCGCCTCGGCATCGACCAGGAGATGATGCAGCAGGCTGCGGACATCCGCGACGCCGTCTCCCCGGACGAGATCCTGTTCGTCGTCGACGCGATGATCGGCCAGGACGCGGTCAACACCGCCGAGGCCTTCCGCGACGGCGTGGGCTTCGACGGCGTGGTGCTCTCCAAGCTCGACGGTGACGCCCGTGGTGGTGCGGCCCTGTCGATCCGGCAGATCACCGGCAAGCCGATCATGTTCGCGTCGAACGGCGAGAAGCTCGACGACTTCGACGCCTTCCACCCTGACCGGATGGCCTCCCGCATCCTCGACATGGGTGACCTGCTCACCCTGATCGAGCAGGCGGAGAAGACGTTCAGCCAGGAAGAGGCCGAGAAGATGGCCTCCAAGCTGGCGTCCAAGAAGGGCCAGGACTTCACCCTGGACGACTTCCTGGCCCAGATGGAGCAGGTCAGGAAGATGGGCTCCATCTCCAAGCTGCTCGGCATGCTCCCGGGCATGGGCCAGATGAAGGACCAGATCCAGAACCTGGACGAGCGGGACGTCGACCGTACGGCCGCCATCATCAAGTCGATGACCCCGGCCGAGCGCCAGGAGCCGACGATCATCAACGGCTCGCGCCGCGCCCGTATCGCGCGTGGTTCCGGTGTCGACGTCAGCGCGGTGAAGAACCTGGTCGAGCGGTTCTTCGAGGCCCGGAAGATGATGTCCCGCATGGCCCAGGGCGGCGGCATGCCCGGGATGCCCGGCATGCCGGGCATGGGCGGCGGTCCCGGCCGGACGAAGAAGAAGCAGAAGCAGGCCAAGGGCAAGCAGCGCTCCGGCAACCCGATGAAGCGCAAGCAGCAGGAGCAGGAGGAGGCCGCCCGCCGGGCCGCCGCCGCCGAGGGCGGCAGCGCCTTCGGACTGCCGCAGCAGGGCGCCAAGGACTTCGAACTCCCCGACGAGTTCAAGAAGTTCATGGGCTGACGGCCCCACTTGGCACGACACCGAGGGCGCCCCCCTTATCTTTCCGAAGGGGGGCGCCCTCAGCGCTCTGTCAGCGGTCCGCGGGTCAGGCGCCGGGGAACTTCCAGACGTAGGGCTCGCCGTCCTCCTCGGACCAGTTGACCTCGATGCTCTTGGCGTTGGCCGGGATCACGTACGTCTCGCAGAAGACATGGCTCTCGCCCTTCTTCCAACTGTCGACGTCGTACGGGTCCTCGCAGCCCGCGGCGTCCTCGGAGGCGCCGATGAGGACGGTGCCGCGCTGTCCGTCGGCGGAGACCGTGGTGCTGTCGTGCACGTCGGAACCGTCGGTGAGGGCGGGGCCGCTCTTGTGCGTGTACTTCAGGTACGCGGTGGCCAGCACCTTGCCCTTGACCTTGTCCGGTTCCGAGACGGCCTTGGCGGCCTCGGCCTCGGTGCCCACGTCGACCTTCTGCGCCAGGATCTCGTAGGTGACCTTGCCCGGGTCCTCCTCGACCGTGCCCGTGGCGCTCTCGCCGCTTTCCATCTCGCCGCCGGACGTCGGCTCCGGCGAAGGGTAGACCTTGGCCTTCTCGGTGGCCGGGCTCTTCGCGTCGGCGTTGTCGTCGCCGCCACCGCAGGCGGTGAGCGACAGAGCGAGGACGGCGACGGGCGCGACGAGACGCAGCGCGGTCTTGTGGTGCGGCAAAGCAGCTCCTGTATGCAGATGTGTAGATCCCCCGAGCAGTGGATCAGATTAAGCGGTCATGATCCACTTGAGGGCGCCAGAAGCACCGCACCGTGCTTTCTTCACGCCATTCACACCTGCACCGGACACAGTCCGATCTTTATGGAACCCGGGCGATCAGATACCGAAAGACATTGGGCATCCACACGGTTCCGTCCTGCCGCTGGTGCGGATGCAGTGCCTCGGTCAGCTCCTTGTCGACCTGCACCTGGTCGGTCGCGGTCATCGCCGCGTCGAACAGCCCCGTCGACTTGAGCCCGCGTACCGCGCTGTCCACGTCCGCGTAGCCGAAGGGGCACGCCACCCGTCCGGACCCGTCCGGCTTGAGCCCGGCCCGCTGGGCGACGTCCTCCAGGTCGTCGCGGAGGGCGGGACGCCAGCTGCCCGTATTGCGCAGCGGCTCCGCCAGCTTCGTGGCCACCCGCAGCACGGACGCCGTGGCGCACCGCTCCGGCGGACCCCAGCCGGCCAGCACCACGGCCGCACCGCGCTCGGCGAGCGGCGTCGCCTCCGCGAGCAGCCCGCTCATCCCCTCCGAGTCGCCCGCCAGGCACCCGATCGGTTCGAAAGCGGTCACCAGGGTGTACGCCGGAGCACCCGATGCCGTCGCGTCCCGGGGCGAGCCCGCGATCAGCCGGGCCTCCGCCCGCGCGCGCGTGCCCCACGCCTCGGGCCGCAGCCGCTCCCGCGCGAAGGTCATTCTTTCGGGGGAGGAGTCGACACCGGTGACCGCCGCTCCCCGGGCGGCGGCCATCAGCAGGGCGAGCCCGGAACCGCAGCCGAGGCCGAGCAGCCGCGTGGCGGGACCCACGTCCAGTCGCTCGTGTACGGCCTCGTAGAGCGGCACGAGCATCCGCTCCTGGATCTCGGACCAGTCACGCGCGCGTGCACGCAGGTCCACGCGGGGTGCGGCCCCCGCGTGAGGCACGTGCTGCCGCACGAGCGTAGGTGTCATAAGTAAGCGCCCCAATCCGCCGAGAGTTGCCTCTTGCCCGATTCCATGGCCCCCGTGACAGTGCGCTCGCACTACCCCCGTATGCCAGGAAACTCCCCCCTCGACCTGTCGTCCAGTGGAATGCGCCCGGGCATGTGAGTTGTCATGTGCCTATGGCGAGATTTCACATTCCGGCAACTTGGGCCCGTACCATCTCGCCATGGCCAAGGCACCCGTTCTCACCTCCCAGGCGGACGATTTCCCGCGCTGGTACCAGGATTTGATCACCAAGGCGGAGCTCGCCGACAACGGTCCGGTGCGCGGCACCATGGTCATCCGACCGTACGGGTACGGCTTGTGGGAGCGGATGCAGTCCGAGATGGACACCCGCATCAAGGAGACGGGCACCCAGAACGCGTACTTCCCGCTGCTGATCCCCCAGTCGTACCTGACCAGGGAGGCGGACCACGTCGAGGGCTTCGCGCCCGAACTGGCCGTGGTCACCCACGGCGGCGGCAAGGAACTCGAAGAGCCCGCCGTGGTCCGGCCCACCTCCGAGATGATCATCAACGACTACTTCTCGAAGTGGGTGCAGAGCTACCGCGACCTGCCGCTCCTCATCAACCAGTGGGCGAACGTCGTGCGCTGGGAGCTCAGGCCCCGCCTGTTCCTGCGCACGTCCGAGTTCCTCTGGCAGGAGGGCCACACCGCGCACGCCACGTACGAGGAGGCGCGCGACTTCGCCGCCCACATTCACCGGCGGGTCTACGAGGACTTCATGGTGAACGTGCTCGCGATGGACGTCGTCCCGGGCCGCAAGACCGTCAAGGAGCGGTTCGCCGGCGCCGTCAACACCCTCACGCTCGAAGGCATGATGGGCGACGGCAAGGCCCTCCAGATGGCCACGAGCCATGAACTGGGCCAGAACTTCGCGAAGGCCTTCAACACCCGGTACCTGTCCAAGGACGGCCGGCAGGAGCTGGTCTGGCAGACCTCCTGGGGCTCCACCACCCGCATGATCGGCGCCCTGGTGATGATGCACGGCGACGACAACGGCCTGCGCGTCCCGCCGCGGCTCGCGCAGATCCAGGCCGTCGTGCTCGCGATCAAGGGCGACGACGCGGTTCTGGCCAAGGTCCGCGAACTCGGCGACCGGCTGAAGGCGGCCGGTGTCCGCGTCCAGGTCGACGACCGCACCGACACCCCCTTCGGCCGCCGTGCCGTCGACTGGGAGCTCAAGGGCGTCCCGGTGCGCATCGAGGTCGGCCCGCGCGACCTGGAGAACGGCACGGCGATGCTGGCGCGCCGCATCCCGGGAGGCAAGGAGCCGGTGTCCCTGGACTCCCTGGTGTCGCTGCTGCCCAAGATCCTGGAGGAGGACCAGGCGCTGCTGCTGAAGCAGTCCCGCGAGCGCCGTGAGTCCCGTACCACCGAGGTCTCCACGTTCGAGGAGGCCGTCGAGGCGGCCACCGCCGGCGGCTGGGCACGCATCCCCTGGTCCGTGCTCGGCGAGGAGGGCGAGTCCAAGCTCGCCGATCACGCCGCGACCGTACGGTGTCTGGTCACCGAGGACGGGGCGGTGCCGGACGCCGACGACGCACCCGGTAACGTCGCCGTCGTGGCACGCGCTTACTGAGCGGGACGCAAGGCGGCCGAAACGCCTCTTGCGTACGCGCGAACCCCTGCTTCCCCGGCGCGTGGACTGATCTACGCGCCGGTGCGTACGCGGAACTACGCACCACCTTGTGGTGAGCTGCGAGGCTTCTCCACAGATCAGCGCACGCGCCCTCGTCAGGTCGCATCAGAGGCAACTGACGGGTACGTGCAAATTATTTGGGATGGCCCGGAATCGGAACACTGTGGCCCCCCGGCTCGTTGTCATTACGTGAGCACGACACAGACACCACCTGTTCTCGCCGCAGAGCTGGCACAGGCGTGGGCCGATATTCAGCGGTACCACCCCGAGTTGCCCGACCTTGCCGCGCCAGAGTCCCTGATCGGGGAGTCGTCGTCCGCGTGCGGTCACGAGCTCTCCTTCGAGCGACTGCTCCATGAGGCAGTCCATGGCATCGCCGCCTCGCGCGGCGTCCGCGACACCTCCCGTGCCGGCCGCTACCACAACCGCAGATTCCTCGCGATCGCCGAGGAGCTGGGCCTGGACCACCCCGAGGAACCGCATCCCAGCAGCGGTTTCTCCCTGGTCACGCTCACCCCCGAGGCGAAGCGCCGCTACCGCCCGACGATGGAACGCCTCCAGCGCGCCCTGAAGGCCCACACGGCCGCGACCTCCTCCGACACCTCCCGCACCTTCCGGGGCCCGGCCGCACGCCACGGCTCCTCCGGCGGCGGCGTACGCGTCAAGGCGGTCTGCGACTGCGGCCGCAACGTCCGCGTGGTGCCGTCGGTGCTCGCCCAGGCGCCGATCGTCTGCGGTGGCTGCGGCAAGCCGTTCCGTATCCCGGACGTCGTGGGGGCGGGAGCCGTGGCGGGCTGACGTCGGCACCGGCATCTCGTGGCTGCCGGTCGAGACGCGCTGCCGGGGTGTGCACCCGACGTACCTAACCTCCGCGCCGGGTGCCGGCCCGGCATGCCCGGGCAGCGGCGCACCCCCGGCAAGGCGGCCCGGCGGGGTGTGGCACAATGGCTAGCTGTACTCGACAGTCGCACAGGACCCCTCTCTCCTCCGGCTGACGCGTCCATCGGGCACTCGGGTACCGCAACCCCACGCGGCTTCTCTCGCCGTGCCCAACCACGTCAAATCCAGGAGAATCCACTCCCGTGGCAGTCAAGATCAAGCTGAAGCGTCTGGGCAAGATCCGTTCGCCTCACTACCGCATCGTCGTCGCCGACTCCCGTACCCGCCGTGACGGCCGGGCCATCGAGGAGATCGGCAAGTACCACCCGACGTACAACCCGTCGGTGATCGAGGTCGACGCCGAGCGTGTGGCGTACTGGCTGGGTGTCGGCGCGCAGCCGACCGAGCCCGTGCTTGCCATCCTCAAGAAGACCGGCGACTGGCAGAAGTACAAGGGCGAGCCCGCCCCGGCTCCGCTGCTGCAGGCCGCCGAGAAGTCGGCCCGCCCGTCGTTCGAGGCCCTCGGTGGCGAGGACGAGGGCAAGGGTGAGGCGATCACCCAGAAGAAGAAGGCTGAGAAGAAGGACGAGGCGGCCGCTGAGTCCGCGTCGACCGAGGCCTGAGCATGCTCGAGGAGGCTCTCGAGCACCTCGTGAAGGGCATCGTCGACAACCCTGACGATGTGCAGGTCGCCTCGCGCAACCTGCGCCGCGGCCGGGTGCTCGAGGTCCGGGTGCACCCGGACGACCTCGGCAAGGTGATCGGCCGCAACGGCCGCACCGCACGCGCCCTGCGCACCGTCGTGGGCGCCATCGGCGGTCGCGGTGTCCGCGTCGACCTCGTCGACGTGGACCACGTCCGCTGACGCTTATCGAAACCGGCTCGGGCCGGGGAGGGCCCACAGGGCCGTCCCCGGCCCGCAGTCGTATGACAGGAGAGTTGGACACGTGCAGCTGGTAGTCGCACGGATCGGCCGTGCCCATGGCATCAAGGGTGAGGTCACCGTCGAGGTCCGTACCGACGAGCCGGAGCTCAGGCTCGCGCCCGGCGCCGTACTCGCCACCGATCCCGCCACCACGGGACCGCTCACCATCGAGACGGGACGCGTCCACAGCGGCCGCCTCCTCCTGCGCTTCGAGGGCGTCAGCGACCGCACCGGCGCCGAGGCCCTGCGCAACACCCTCCTGATCGCCGAGATCGACCCGGAGGAACTGCCCGAGGGCGAGGACGAGTACTACGACCACCAGCTCATCGACCTCGACGTGGTCACCGCGGACGGCACGGAGGTCGGCCGGATCACGGAGATCTCGCACCTGCCCTCCCAGGACCTGTTCATCGTGGAGCGCCCCGACGGCAGCGAGGTGCTGATCCCCTTCGTCGAGGAGATCGTCGCCGAGATCGACCTCGAGGAGCAGAAGGCCGTCATCACCCCGCCGCCGGGCCTGATCGACGACCGCGCCGAGATCGCGTCCAGCCGGGACGAGTCGTAATGCGCCTCGACGTCGTCACGATCTTCCCCGAGTACCTGGAACCGCTGAACGTCTCACTCGTCGGCAAGGCACGCGCGCGTGGACAGCTCGACGTCCATGTGCACGACCTGCGTTCCTGGACCTACGACCGTCACAACACCGTCGACGACACGCCCTACGGCGGCGGCCCCGGCATGGTGATGAAGACCGACCCCTGGGGGGACGCGCTCGACACCGTGCTGGCCGACGGTTACGAGACCGGCTCCCGCGAGCCCGCCCTCATCGTGCCCACGCCCAGCGGGCGCCCCTTCACCCAGGAACTCGCCGTCGAGCTCTCCGAGCGCCCCTGGCTGATCTTCACGCCGGCCCGCTACGAGGGCATCGACCGGCGGGTCGTGGACGAGTACGCGACCCGGATGCCGGTGTACGAGGTGTCCATCGGCGACTACGTCCTGGCCGGTGGCGAGGCGGCCGTCCTGGTCGTCACGGAGGCCGTGGCGCGGCTGCTGCCGGGCGTCCTGGGCAACGCCGAGTCTCACCGGGACGACTCCTTCGCGCCCGGTGCCATGGCGAACCTGCTGGAGGGGCCCGTCTACACCAAGCCGCCCGAGTGGCGCGGCCGGGACATCCCCGACGTGCTGCTCAGCGGCCACCACGGCAAGATCGCGCGCTGGCGCCGGGACGAGGCGCTGAAGCGTACGACCGCCCACCGGCCCGACCTCATCGAGCGGTGCGACCCCAAGGCCTTCGACAAGAAGGACCGCGAGATGCTGTCCATCCTG
Source organism: Streptomyces sp. NPDC055506 (assembly GCF_053643595.1). Taxonomy (NCBI): domain Bacteria; kingdom Bacillati; phylum Actinomycetota; class Actinomycetes; order Kitasatosporales; family Streptomycetaceae; genus Streptomyces; species Streptomyces sp. NPDC055506. Next base: position 10,500 of record NZ_JBSHKH010000050.1, read on the forward strand.
GGCTGGTCACCGGACCCCGCGGGGGAGCCGTACGGCCGATTTTGGCGCAGGACCAAGGGCATGGAACAATAGGTCGCTGTTGTGCGTCCGTCCGGCGTGCGCCCCTGCCACAGGGGGAGATGACGCCCGTTCCGACGCGTACAGCCCTGATCCGAAACACCTAGATTCCGTTGATGACCTGTGGCATCAGCGAGGAAAGCAGACGAAATGTCTCACCTGCTCGACACCGTCGACTCCGCGTCGCTGCGCAGCGATGTCCCCGCCTTCCGCCCGGGCGACACGGTCAACGTCCACGTCCGCGTCATCGAGGGCAACCGCTCCCGTGTGCAGCAGTTCAAGGGCGTTGTGATCCGCCGCCAGGGTTCCGGCGTGCGCGAGACCTTCACGGTCCGCAAGGTCTCCTTCTCCGTCGGCGTCGAGCGCACCTTCCCGGTGCACACCCCGATCGTCGAGAAGATCGAGCTCGTCACCAAGGGTGACGTCCGCCGCGCCAAGCTGTACTACCTGCGCGAGCTGCGCGGCAAGGCCGCGAAGATCAAGGAGAAGCGCGAGAACTGAGCGCTCTCCGGGGTTCGCGTCGGGGCCGGATAACATCTGGCTCCGATGGACACCGAAGCACAGCAGACGGAGCGCGACCGCTCCTCCCGCCCTTCCGACTCCGAGGAGACCTCGGACCCAGGAGGGCCGGAGGAACGGTCGCGTTTCGCGTTGGTGTCGCGTGTCAGTGCATGGGTTCCGGGCGGCCGGATCACTCTGACCTTGTTGACCTGCCTGATTTTCCTGCTGCTGCTCAGTACGTTCGTGCTGCGGCCGTTTCAGATCCCCAGCGGATCCATGGAGCGGGGATTGAGGATCGGGGACCGGGTTCTCGTAAATAAGTTGGCGTACCGTTTCGGTGCCCAGCCGCGGCGGGGAGACATCGTCGTGTTCGACGGGACGGGGTACTTCGGGCACGCGGACTACATCAAGCGCGTTGTCGGTGTGGGGGCGGACCGCGTGGTCTGCTGCGACAAGAAGGGGAGGATCCAGGTGAACGGCCGGCCGGTCGACGAGTCGGGCTTCCTGTACCCCGGAGACAGCCCATCCGCGGTTCCCTTCGACGTCGTGGTGCCCGACGGCACCCTGTTCGTGCTCGGCGACCACCGCGCCGACTCCAGCGACTCCCGCGACCACCTCGGCTCCCCGGGCGGCGGCATGGTCCCGGTCGGCGAAGTGATCGGCCGCGCCGACTGGATCGTCTGGCCCTTCGGCCACGCCACCCGGCTGCAGCGCCCGGACACCTACGCGCGCGTGCCCGCTCCCGCCGCCGGTAGGGCGGGCGCCCATGGGTAACCGCGGCAAGCCGCGCGGCGTCGCCACGAGCGCCGCGGAAAACCTGCTGCCCACCGGCGCCCGGCGCGCCGCGAGCCCGTCCGGCGGACGTACCCGCGCCGAGCGGCGCAAGCTCCAGCGCAAGGTCAAGCGGCGCCGCAGGCGCGGTGCCGTCAAGGAGATACCGCTCCTCGTCGGCGTCGCCGTCCTCATAGCCCTCGTGCTGAAGACGTTCCTCGTCCAGGCCTTCGTCATCCCGTCGGGCTCCATGGAGCAGACGATCCAGATCGGCGACCGCGTCCTGGTCGACAAGCTCACCCCGTGGTTCGGCTCCGAGCCGCAGCGCGGTGACGTCGTCGTCTTCAAGGACCCGGGCGGCTGGCTCCAGGACGACCAGACCGCCACCCCGAAGGAAGACCCCGTCGTCATCAAGCAGGTCAAGGAAGGGCTCACCTTCATCGGCCTGCTGCCGTCCGAGGACGAGAAGGACCTCATCAAGCGGGTCGTCGGCGTCGGCGGCGACAAGGTCAAGTGCTGCGACACCCAAGGCCGCGTGACCGTCAACGGCATCCCACTGAACGAGGACTACCTGTACCCCGGCAACGCCCCGTCCGACACGCCGTTCGAGATCACGGTCCCCCAGGGGCGGTACTGGGTGATGGGCGACCACCGGAACAACTCCGCGGACTCCCGCGCCCACCAGGACACCGACTACGGGGGCACGGTCTCCGAGGACGAGGTCGTGGGCCGCGCCATGGTCATCGCCTGGCCCTTCGGTCACTGGAACATGCTGGAGGAACCGAATACCTACGCCTCCGTGTCCGACTCGGCCACCGGGTCGACCGCTGCCGCCCCGCTGTCGCATAGGGTTGCCTCCGACGATTCGAACGGAACGATCCAGCTCCCGACCCCTGCGGAACTCCCGCTCGTTATGGGAGTGGTGGGCCTGCGCCGTGTATGGGGCAGGCGGCGGCACAGAGTGAGGAGTTGGCGTGGGGGATGTGGCGGTCGGCGCACGGTCCGGACACGACGGCGAGGAGCATCGCGGGCGCCCCGCGGAATCCGTCGTCCCGGCCGCGGACAGCGCCGTGACCTCCGGGAATGACTCCGGGGCAGCCGAGGGTGACAGGGTGACAGGCGCGCACAGCACAGCGGATGGCCAAGGGCCGGGCGGTACGAACCGGACGCCGAAGAAGGCACGCTCCTTCTGGAAGGAACTGCCCATTCTGATCGGCATCGCGCTGGTGCTGGCGCTGCTGATCAAGACCTTCCTGGTGCAGGCGTTCTCCATCCCCTCCGACTCGATGCAGAACACGCTCCAGCAGGGTGACCGCGTCCTGGTCGACAAGCTCACCCCATGGTTCGGCTCCGAGCCCGAGCGCGGCGAGGTCGTCGTCTTCCACGACCCCGACAACTGGCTGGCGGGTGAGCCGACCACGGATCCGAACGCCCTGCAGACCTTCCTCAGCTGGATCGGCCTCATGCCGTCCGCGGAGGAGAAGGACCTGATCAAGCGGGTCGTCGGCGTCGGCGGCGACACGATCGAGTGCAAGGGCACGGGCCCGCTGACGGTCAACGGCAAGGCGCTGGACGAGCGGTCGTACGTCTACCCGGGCAACACGCCGTGCAGCGTCGACGACCAGGGCGGCCAGTTCAAGGTGAAGGTCCCCGAGGGCTCCATCTGGGTCATGGGCGACCACCGGCAGAACTCCCGGGACTCCCGCTACAACCAGGCGGACCGGCACAAGGGCATGGTCCCGGTGAAGGAGGTCGTCGGACGGGCCGTCGTCATCGCCTGGCCGATCAACCGCTGGGACAACCTGCCGGTGCCGGACACCTTCGACCAGTCCGGTCTGAACGCCCAGCCGGCCGCGGCCGACTTGACGGTGGCGCCGCAGGGGCTGGCGCTCGCCGGTGCGGTGCCTGTGGTGCTGTGGTGGCGCCGGAAGCGGTGATTCCGACGGCGGGCTGACCCCGGCTGGTACCCCCGGGTAGGGTGCGGACCCATGGGTGGCGAGAGCATGACGCACACGGCCCCGCGCAGCGGTGGCACAGGTACGGGCCCGGTGGGCAGCCGGACCGGACAGCGGTTGTCCGGGCTGGCCGTCGCGCTGGGCCTCGTGCTTTTCCTCGGGGGGTTCGCCTGGGGAGCGGTGGTCTACCGGCCGTACACCGTGCCGACCAGCTCGATGACGCCGACGATCGACGCGGGGGACCGGATCCTCGCGCAGCGTGTCGACGGTGATCAGGTGCGCCGCGGCGATGTCGTCGTCTTCAAGGACGCGACCTGGGCCAACGCGCCGATGGTCAAGCGCGTGGTCGCCATCGGCGGCGACACGGTCTCCTGCTGCCAGGACGGCAAGCTCAAGGTCAACGGCAAGGAGATCGACGAGCCCTACCTGCCCAAGGGCACGGCGGCCGAGATCAGCAACTTCCCGACCGTGACCGTCCCCAAGGGGCGGCTGTTTCTGCTCGGAGACGAGCGCGGCAGCTCCGTGGACTCCACCGCCCACCTGACCGACGCCGCGAGTGGCACGGTGGCGCGCTCCGCCGTCGACGCCCGCGTCGACTCCGTCGTGTACCCCATGAAGGGCATGCTGGAGCGCCCGACCGGCTTCGAGGCGCTCGGCAGCCTCTCCTCGCCCGGACCGCTGCGGACGATCACCGCCGCGGTGATCGCCGGCGCCGTGCTCGTCCTGGGCGGGGGCGCCTACGGCCCGATCGCCAAGCGCGCGGGCGCGGCCCGTGCCCGGCGGGGCAGTGCGGAGCCCGCGGGTGTCCGCTGAGGCTGTGGGGGCGGGTCAGGACTCCTACGAGGGCGGGCTGCGCAAGGTCGCCCGGGTGGTGCTGCTCGACCCGCAGGACCGCATCCTGCTGCTGCACGGGCACGAGCCGGACGATCCGGCCGACGACTGGTGGTTCACCCCCGGCGGCGGAGTGGAGGGCGACGAGACCCGTGAACAGGCTGCCCTGCGGGAACTCGCCGAGGAGACGGGCATCACCGAGGTCGAGCTCGGCCCGGTGCTGTGGCGGCGGAAGTGCTCGTTCCCGTTCGCGGGCCGCCGCTGGGACCAGGACGAGTGGTACTACCTGGCTCGTACGGACCGCACGGAGATCGCCGCCGCCGGGCTGACCGAGCTGGAGCGGCGGAGTGTCGCCGGAGCGCGCTGGTGGACGTGTCCGGAACTGACCCGGGCACATGAGACGGTGTATCCGACCAGACTCGCCGGGCTGCTGCGTACGCTGCTCGACGAAGGTCCCCCGGCCAGGCCCGTGATCCTTGACCCGGAAATCGTCTAGGGGCTCACAGGACTGGCGCACAATGGTGGGATCGCACGGCTGAAGGGGAACATGCCATGAGCGCCGAGGACCTCGAGAAGTACGAGACCGAGATGGAGCTGAAGCTCTACCGGGAGTACCGCGATGTCGTCGGTCTGTTCAAATACGTGATCGAGACCGAGCGGCGTTTCTACCTGACCAACGACTACGAGATGCAGGTGCACTCGGTCCAGGGTGAGGTGTTCTTCGAGGTGTCCATGGCGGATGCCTGGGTGTGGGACATGTACCGGCCGGCGCGGTTCGTGAAGCAGGTTCGGGTTCTTACGTTCAAGGACGTGAACATCGAGGAGCTGAACAAGAGCGACCTCGAGCTGCCGAGTGGGTGACGGAGTTATCCACAATCACTGAGCCTTCCACCAAGATCCACTTCATGGGGGCGGGTGCGTGATCGTTGGCGCCGGAGGTGGTGCCGACATGAACGCACAGCGGGCGCGCAGCGCCATGGGCAAGTACGGCGAGAGCCTGGCCGCGCGGCGGCTGGCCGAGGCCGGTCTGACGGTGGTGGAGCGCAACTGGCGCTCCGGCCGGACGGGTGAGATCGACATCGTGGCCAGGGACGGTGACGTCCTGGTCGTCTGCGAGGTGAAGACCCGCAGGGAGGGTCCCTTCGAGCATCCGATGGCGGCCGTGACCCCGCAGAAGGCGGAGCGGCTGCGGGATCTCGCCGAGCGGTGGATCCAGAGCCACGGGGGCGCACCGCCCGGCGGGGTCCGCATCGACGTGGTCGGCGTGCTGCTGCCGTACCGCGGCGCGGCCGTGGTCGAGCATGTGCGGGGGGTGGCCTGATGGGATTCGCCCGTACGTGTTCGGTGGCGCTGGTGGGCGTCGAGGGCGTGGTCGTCGAGGTCCAGGCCGATCTCGAACCGGGCGTCGCGGCGTTCACGCTGGTGGGGCTGCCCGACAAGAGCCTGACGGAGAGCAAGGACCGGGTGCGCGCCGCGGTCGTCAACTCGGGCGCGGCCTGGCCGCAGAAGAAACTCACGGTCGGCCTGAGCCCGGCCTCCGTCCCGAAGTCCGGCAGCGGCTTCGACCTGGCCGTCGCCGCGGCGGTCCTCGGCGCGGCGGAGCGCATCGATCCCCGGGTCCTCGCCGACATCGTGATGATCGGGGAACTGGGCCTTGACGGGCGGGTCCGGCCGGTCCGCGGGGTGCTGCCGGCGGTGCTGGCGGCGGCGGACGCGGGGTATGAGCAGGTGGTGGTGCCGGAGTGCGCCGCCGCCGAGGCGTCCCTGGTGCCAGGGGTGTCGGTGCTGGGCGTCCGGAGCCTGCGGCAGCTGATCGCCATCCTGGCCGACGAACCCGTGCCCGACGAGGAGCCGGACGAACAGGGTCGCCCGGACCCGCTCCTCGCCGGCCTGCGCGTGCCCGGTACGGGCGCGGCCACAGGCATGCACAGCGTCGGAGCGGCCCAGCACGACCACGGTCACGACCTCGCGGACGTCGTGGGGCAGACCTCGGCGCGCACGGCCGTGGAGGTGGCCGCGGCGGGCGGGCACCACCTGTTCCTCGAAGGGCCTCCCGGCGCGGGCAAGACGATGCTCGCGGAGCGGCTGCCGGCCATCCTGCCCCTGCTCGGCCGGCAGGAGTCGCTGGAGGTCACCGCGGTCCACTCGGTGGCGGGCCTGCTGCCCCCGGGCAAGCCGTTGATCGACGTCGCTCCCTACTGCGCCCCGCATCACTCGGCCACGATGCAGGCACTCGTCGGCGGCGGCCCGGGTGTCGCGAGGCCCGGTGCGGTGTCGCTGTCCCACCGGGGAGTCCTCTTCTTGGACGAGACGCCCGAGTTCAGCAGCCGGGCCCTGGACGCCCTGCGCCAGCCGCTGGAGGCGGGGCATGTCGTGATCGCGCGCAGCGCGGGAGTCGTGCGCTTCCCTGCGAAGTTCCTCATGGTGCTCGCGGCCAACCCCTGCCCGTGCGGCCGGTTCTCGCAGCGGGACGATCTGTGCGAGTGCCCGCCCTCGGCGATCCGCCGCTACCAGGCCAGGCTCTCCGGCCCGCTCCTCGACCGGGTCGACCTGCGCGTCGAGGTGGACCGCGTCACCCGCACCGAGCTGACCGCCCTCGGCGCGCGGGGCGACTCCACGGCCACGGTCGCCGACCGGGTACGGGCGGCCCGGGAACGGGCCTCGGAGCGCCTCGCCGGCACCCCCTGGCGCACCAACAGCGAGGTACCCGGCCGCGAGCTGCGCAGCCGCTGGTACGCGGTGCCCGGCGCCATGGACGAGGCCGAGCGGAACCTGGAGCGGGGTGTCCTGACCGCCCGTGGACTGGACCGCGTCCTGCGGGTGGCCTGGACCGTCGCCGATCTCGTCGGCCATGACCGGCCCGACGCGACGGACGTCGCCCTCGCGCTCCAGCTGCGCACCGGTGTGCCGCGGGGCGTCCCGATGGCCATCGGAGCGCTGACGTGAGTGCCGTCGGCGAACCGGACGACGAACTGCTCGCCCGGGTGTTCCTCACCCGGGTCCTCGAGCCCGGGGACGAGGCCGGTGGGCGGTGGGTGCGGGAGTTCGGGGTCGGGGAGGTGGTTCGGAGGCTGGTGGAGGGCCGGCAGGGCCTGCCCGGGATCAGCGGCAAGCGGTGGCAGGGGCTGCTGGCCAGAGCCGAGACGGCACGGCCCCGAGAGGACCTCGCCGTCGCCCGGGAGGCCGGGGTGCGGTTCGTGTGCCCCGGGCACCCGGAGTGGCCGGGACAGCTCGACGACCTCGGGGATGCCAGGCCCATCGGGCTGTGGGTGCGGGGGCGGGCCGGTCTGCGGATGTGGGCGCTGAAGTCCGTGGCCGTCGTCGGCGCCCGGGCCTGCACCGAGTACGGGGCGCACATGGCGGCCACCCTCGCCGCCGGCCTCGCCGAGCAGGGCTGGGTCGTGGTGTCCGGCGGCGCCTACGGAGTCGACGGCGCCGCCCACCGCGGCGCCCTCGGCGCGGGCGGCGCCACCGTCGCCGTCCTCGCCTGCGGCGTCGACCGCCCCTACCCGCGCGGACACACCCAGCTGATCGGCAGAATCGCCGAACAGGGCCTGGTCATCGGCGAGTTGCCGCCCGGCGACCATCCGACACCGAGCCGCTTCATCCTGCGCAACCGGGTGATCGCGGCCCTCACCCGCGGCACCGTGGTCGTGGAAGCCGCCCACCGCAGCGGCTCCCTGGTCACGGCGCGGGCGGCACAGCGCCTCGGCCGTCACACGATGGGAGTACCGGGCCCGGCCACCAGCGGGCTCTCCGCCGGAGTGCACGAACTTCTGCGCGGCGAGGCGGCCCTGGTCACCGACGCCGCGGACGTCGTCGAGCTGGTCGGCACCATCGGACAGCTGGCTCCCGACCGGCGCGGCCCTGTCCTGCCCCGGGATCTGCTCGAACCCGCCGCCCGACAGGTGCTCGCCGCCCTCCCGGGCGGCCGGGCCGCCGGGCCGGACGAGATCGCGCGCCGCGCACAGACCACACAGGAGGACGCGATCGCGAGACTGTACGAACTGCGGGCACTCGGTTACGTCGAACGACACGGCGATGGCTGGAAGTTGACACGCCAGGCGGTGATGTCGGTCCGCGGCGGTCCCGGACCATGCTGACCGCGCGTGTTCGGCCGTCCGGGGGAACCTCGACACCCCTTGGAAATGCGCCCAGTTGGGCTCCTCCGGTGATCACGCTGAGCGACCGCGGCGCTCCGCCGGAGCCCCTGCGGAACGTATCCGGGTCCGCCTTGGCCTCCGTTCTTCGCACACCGCGACACCGCAGTCACGCTACGCTCACGAGGATCCCGACACGGACAGGCAACTCGACATCAGACAGACAGCTCACCCTGGCAGCACCACTCCGCAGCAGAACGGCACAAGGCGACGAATGCCCCAGCACACCTCCGGGTCCGACCGGGCGGCGATCCCCCCAGCCGCCCGTGACGGTGGCAGCGTACGGCCGCCCGCTCCCTCGACGCTCGACGAGTTGTGGCGGTCGTACAAGGCGACGGGGGACGAGCGGCTGCGGGAGCAGCTGATCCTGCACTACTCGCCGCTCGTGAAGTACGTCGCGGGACGCGTCAGCGTGGGCCTGCCGTCCAATGTGGAGCAGGCGGACTTCGTCTCGTCCGGGGTGTTCGGGCTGATCGACGCGATCGAGAAGTTCGACATCGACCGGGAGATCAAGTTCGAGACGTACGCGATCACCCGGATCCGCGGCGCGATGATCGACGAGCTGCGGGCGCTCGACTGGATCCCCCGCTCGGTGCGGCAGAAGGCACGCAATGTGGAGCGGGCCTACGCCACGCTGGAGGCGCGGCTGCGGCGGACGCCGACGGAGGGCGAGGTGGCCGGCGAGCTGGGCATCGCGGTGGAGGAACTCCACGCGGTGTTCAGCCAGTTGTCGCTGGCCAACGTGGTGGCCCTGGAGGAGCTGCTGCACGGCGGGGGAGAGGGCGGTGACGGGCTGAGCGTGATGGACACGCTGGAGGACACCGCCGCCGACAACCCCGTGGAGGTCGCCGAGGACCGGGAGCTGCGGAGGTTCCTGGCCCGGGCGATCAACACGCTGCCCGAGCGGGAGAAGACCGTGGTCACGCTCTACTACTACGAGGGCCTCACCCTGGCCGAGATCGGGAACGTGCTGGGCGTGACCGAGAGCCGGGTCAGCCAGATCCACACCAAGTCCGTGCTGCAGCTCAGAGCGAAACTGGCGAGCTTCGGGCGCTGACCTGGGCGGATGCCGATGGGTCGAGGCGAGCCACTCCCGTCGGGCGCGACGCGTCCGTAGAGTGTTGACGTGCCAAGGATTCGAGCGGCCTCCGTGGCCGAGCACCGGTCGATGCAGCGAGCCGCCCTGCTGGACGCGGCTCGTTCCTTGTTGTCCGAGGGCGGTACGGAGGCGCTGACCTTCCCGGCCCTCGCCGAGCGGACGGGCCTCGCGCGATCGTCCGTCTACGAGTACTTCCGGTCACGGGCGGCCGTGGTCGAGGAGCTGTGCGAGGTCGACTTCCCCGTCTGGGCGGCGGACGTGTGGGCGGCGATGGAGCGGGCGGAGACGGCCGAGGCCAAGGTCGAGGCGTATGTGCGCCGACAGCTGGAGCTGGTCGGGGACCGGCGGCACCGGGCCGTGGTCGCGATCTCCGCGAGCGAGCTCGATGCGGGGGCCCGGGAGAAGATCCGGGCGGCGCACGGTGGGCTGGTCGCGATGATCGTCGAGGCGCTGGCCGAGATGGGGCATGCGCAGCCTCGGCTGGCGGCGATGTTGTTGCAGGGGGTTGTGGACGCGGCCGTTCGGAGGATCGAGCTGGGGGCGGCGGAGGAGCCGGACGCCATCGCGGAGGCGGCGGTGAGTATGGCGCTGCGGGGTGTGCTGGGCTGAGGGGCGTCGGGGCCGGCGCCGGGTGGGTGCGCAGCCCGGCGTAGCGGGGTGCAGCCTGCGCCCACCCGTGCCGCCCCAGCGGCACGACTGCCCGCAGGCTCAGGGGCTCAGTACACCGGCAACAGCCTCGACGGGCCCCTGTGCAGGAGCCACGGGGGCAGTAGCGACAACGGGTTCAAGTACGTCTCGCCTCTGCGCAGGCCCCAGTGCACACACGTGGTCGTGCAGTGTGAGCCGGCGGCTTCCACCGTGCCGATCACCTCGCCCGGTTCCACCTCCTCGCCCTCCTCCACCGTCGCCGTCACCGGTTCGTGTGTCGTGCGCAAGGGTGGATCGCCGGTCCCCGTGAGTTCCACTGACACGACCCCCTTGCCGGCCACCCGGCCCGCGAAGGACACCCGGCCCCCGGCCACCGCCCGTACCGGCGTTCCCGGCGCTGCCGCCAGGTCCACGCCCCGGTGGCCCCGGCCGTACGCCGTCGCCGGGGGTTCCCAGCCGCGGAGGACCTGCGGGCGTAACCCGACGGGCCACGCGCGTCCCAGCGCCGGGACGGTGGGGTCCGGGGCGGGCGCCGCGGCGAACAGCCGCGGCGGCGGGGACAGCAGGACGGCCGTCGTCAGAACCAGCAGCAGGATCAGCCGCGTACACGTACGCACACATCGCTTCGCTCGCATGCGCAGAGCGTCCCGTACCACCGCCGGTCACCGTGCGTGGCTGTGGACCGTTGTTCGGTTGTGGACAACGGCGTCACCCGGTACCCCGCGGGTCCCGTACACTTCTGGTGGCGACCCGGGTCACCGGGTCGACTTCGCACGCCCCGATACGCACCCCGGCAACGGGCTGTATCAGCGCCCCTCGGTCCCTCGTGGAACGGCGCGCAGTGGGCGTCAGGCGCGGAAGCCGTCCGGCATCCGCGGCACAACCGAGAAATTCAAGGAGATACGGCCATGGCCGTCGTCACGATGCGGGAGCTGCTGGAGAGCGGCGTCCACTTCGGTCACCAGACCCGTCGTTGGAACCCGAAGATGAAGCGCTTCATCTTCACGGAGCGCAACGGCATCTACATCATCGACCTGCTCCAGTCGCTGTCGTACATCGACCGCGCCTTCGAGTTCGTCAAGGAGACCGTCGCCCACGGCGGCACGGTCATGTTCGTCGGCACGAAGAAGCAGGCGCAGGAGGCCATCGCCGAGCAGGCCACCCGCGTCGGCATGCCCTTCGTCAACCAGCGCTGGCTGGGCGGCATGCTCACCAACTTCTCGACCGTCTACAAGCGTCTGCAGCGCCTCAAGGAGCTCGAGCAGATCGACTTCGAGGACGTCGCCGCGTCCGGTCTGACCAAGAAGGAGCTTCTCGTGCTCTCGCGCGAGAAGGCCAAGCTGGAGAAGACCCTCGGTGGTATCCGCGAGATGCAGAAGGTGCCCAGCGCCGTCTGGATCGTGGACACCAAGAAGGAGCACATCGCCGTTGGTGAGGCCCGGAAGCTGAACATTCCGGTCGTCGCGATCCTCGACACCAACTGCGACCCCGACGAGGTCGACTACAAGATCCCGGGCAACGACGACGCGATCCGCTCCGTCACCCTGCTCACCCGCGTCATCGCCGACGCCGTCGCCGAGGGCCTCATCGCCCGTTCCGGCGTCGCCACCGGCGACAAGGGCGAGAAGGCCGCGGGCGAGCCGCTGGCCGAGTGGGAGCGCGACCTGCTCGAGGGCGAGAAGAAGGCCGACGAGGCCGCCCCCGCCGCTGAGGCCGCTCCGGCCGCCGAGGCTGAGGCTGCTCCGGCCGCCGACGCCGCTCCGGCTGCTGACGCCGCTCCGGCCGCCGAGGCCGAGAAGCCGGCCGAGGGCGAGAAGGCCGCCGAGGCCGAGCAGGCCTGACCCGTCAGTCCGAGGTGACGGCGGGAGCGGTACTCCATCCCACAGCGCTCTCGGGCGCGGTGAAGTCCGCTCCCGCCGTTCACCCGTAGGTCAGCGGAAGGACAGCGCCCTCCGGCTCCATGGGTGCGTATCCGCAGATCTTCGATCTTCCAGACTTCGAGAAAGATTCACAGACTCATGGCGAACTACACCGCCGCCGACGTCAAGAAGCTCCGTGAGCTCACGGGCGCCGGCATGATGGACTGCAAGAAGGCGCTGGACGAGGCCGAGGGCAACGTCGAGAAGGCCGTCGAGGCGCTCCGCATCAAGGGCCAGAAGGGCGTCGCCAAGCGCGAGGGCCGTTCCGCCGAGAACGGTGCCGTGGTCTCGATCATCGCCGACGACAACTCCTCCGGTGTCATCGTCGAGCTGAAGTGCGAGACGGACTTCGTCGCCAAGGGTGACAAGTTCCAGGCCGTGGCCACCACCATCGCCGAGCACGTCGCCAAGACCTCCCCGGCCGACCTCGAGGCCCTGCTCGCCTCCGAGATCGAGGCCGGCAAGACCGTCCAGGCGTTCGTGGACGAGGCCAACGCCAACCTGGGCGAGAAGATCGTCCTGGACCGCTTCGCGCAGTTCGGTGACGGCTACGTGACGGCGTACATGCACCGCACGATGCCCGACCTGCCCCCGCAGATCGGTGTTCTCGTCGAGCTGGACAAGCCGAACGCCGAGATCGCCAAGGGCGTCGCCCAGCACATCGCCGCCTTCGCGCCGAAGTACCTCTCCAAGGAGGACGTGCCGGCCGAGGTCGTCGAGTCCGAGCGCCGCGTCGCCGAGGAGACCACCCGCGCCGAGGGCAAGCCCGAGGCCGCCCTGCCGAAGATCGTCGAGGGTCGCCTCAACGGCTTCTTCAAGGACGCCACGCTGCTCGGCCAGCCCTACGCGCTGGACAACAAGAAGTCCGTCCAGAAGGTCCTGGACGAGGCCGGTGTCACCCTGAAGCGCTTCTCGCGCATCAAGGTCGGCATCTGAGTCCGTACCGCGATCGACGCCCGACCCCGATAAGGTCGGCAGCAGTCGTCCGTGTACGCCGTCACATGGGTGGCGGACGACAGCAGATCTGACAAGGAGGCCATTGCCGTATGGGATGCGAAACACGCCCCACCGGCAATGGCCTTCTTGGTATGTGCAACACGTGAAAGAGGCGGAATCCCCCATGACCACCAAGCCCCAGAAGAGCGACGACGGCAAAGTGCGCGGCCGGTTTCTGCTGAAGCTGTCCGGAGAGGCCTTCTCCGGTGGCGGGGGCCTGGGCGTCGACCCCGACGTGGTGCACAAGATCGCCCGCGAGATCGCGGCCGTCGTGCGTGACGGCGCGCAGGTCGCGGTCGTCATCGGCGGCGGCAACTTCTTCCGCGGTGCCGAACTCCAGCAGCGCGGCATGGACCGGGCCCGCTCCGACTACATGGGCATGCTCGGCACCGTCATGAACTGCCTGGCCCTCCAGGACTTCCTGGAGAAGGTGGGCGTGGACTGCCGTGTGCAGACCGCGATCACCATGGGGCAGGTCGCCGAGCCGTACATCCCGCTGCGCGCCGTACGGCACCTGGAGAAGGGCCGCGTGGTGATCTTCGGCGCCGGTATGGGCATGCCGTACTTCTCCACCGACACCACCGCCGCACAGCGCGCCCTGGAGATCGACGCCGAGGCACTGCTGATGGGCAAGAACGGCGTGGACGGGGTCTACGACTCCGACCCGAAGACCAACCCGGACGCGGTCAAGTTCGACCACCTCGGCTACGGCGAGGTCATCACGCGCGACCTGAAGGTCGCCGACGCCACGGCCGTCACGCTGTGCCGCGACAACAAGCTCCCGATCGTGGTCTTCGAGCTGCTGGCGGAGGGCAACATCGGGCGCGCCGTCAAGGGTGAGAAGATCGGCACGCTCGTCGGGGACGCGGCCGGCCGGGACTGAGGACCGGCCCGCACCACCCCGTCCGGGGGACGGACGGGACGGAGCCGGGCCGGGGGATGGACAATGTCCTGCCGGTCGGGAACCGTGCAGGAAGAAGACGCGACGCAGCCGGCCGCCGCCCCACATGGAACCGCAGCCGGGCCTACTCAAGACACGCAGGAGCAAGTGGTGATCGAAGAGACCCTCCTCGAGGCCGAGGAGAAGATGGAGAAGGCCGTCGTGGTCGCCAAGGAGGACTTCGCCGCGATCCGCACCGGCCGTGCGCACCCGGCGATGTTCAACAAGATCGTGGCCGACTACTACGGCGCGCCGACGCCGATCAACCAGCTGGCTTCGTTCTCCGTGCCGGAGCCGCGCATGGCGGTAGTGACCCCGTTCGACAAGACGGCCCTGCGCAACATCGAGCAGGCGATCCGCGACTCCGACCTGGGCGTCAACCCGAGCAACGACGGCAACATCATCCGAGTGGTGTTCCCCGAGCTGACCGAGGAGCGCCGCCGCGAGTACATCAAGGTCGCCAAGGGCAAGGGCGAGGACGCGAAGATCTCGATTCGCTCCGTGCGCCGCAAGGCCAAGGAAGCCATCGACAAGCTGATCAAGGACGGCGAGGTCGGCGAGGACGAGGGCCGCCGTGCGGAGAAGGAGCTCGATGACACCACCGCGAAGTACGTCACGCAGGTGGACGAGCTCCTGAAGCACAAGGAAGCGGAGCTGCTCGAGGTCTGATGAACGACTCTTCCTGGGGGGCGCCGCCACAGGCCGGGTACTGGGGTCCCACCGACCAAGGGCATGGCCACGGGCACGTCCAGAGCCCGGGCCATGTCCAGAGTCCTGGCCATGGGCACGTCCAGGGAGCCGCTCCGGCGGGTCCCGCATACGATGCGTATGAAGCGCCTCAGACTCGCCCCATGCCCATCGTGCCTGACGTAGCCGACCACGGCGAAAACCAGGATGACGGCCGGAGGGCTGCTCGGCTGAGCGGCCCCCCGGTCCGAAACGAGACGAATCCGGAACCCATGCCCGACGCCTCGCAGCCGGCACCCAAGCCGCCGAAGAAGAGCGCGGGCCGCGACCTGAGTGCCGCGATAGGAGTCGGGGTCGGCCTCGGCACGGTGATCGTCGCGTCGCTGTTCGTCGTCAAGGCCGTGTTCGTCGGCGTCGTCGCGGTCGCCGTCGTGGTGGGCCTGTGGGAGCTGACCAAGCGGCTGGACGAGCGCAAAGGCATCCGGGCGCCGCTCGTTCCGCTCGCGCTCGGCGGTGCCGCGATGGTCGTCTCCGGGTACGTCCGAGGCGCCGAGGGCGCCTGGGTCGCCATGGCGCTCACCGCGCTGGCCGTGCTCGTCTGGCGCATGACGGAACCGCCCGAGGGCTACCTCAGGGACGTCACGGCGGGCGTCTTCGCGGCGTTCTACGTGCCGTTCCTGGCGACGTTCGTCGCGATGATGCTGACCGCGGACGACGGGCCGCAGCGGGTGCTCACCTTCCTGCTGCTCACCGTCGTCAGCGACACCGGTGCCTACGCCGTCGGCTGGCGCTTCGGCCGGACCAAGCTCGCCCCGCGCATCAGCCCCGGCAAGACCCGCGAGGGCCTGCTCGGCGCGGTCTCCTTCGCCATGGTCGCGGGGGCGCTGTGCATGCAGTTCCTCATCGAGGACGGTGCCTGGTGGCAAGGCCTGGTGCTCGGCCTCGCGGTCGCGGTCACCGCCACGCTCGGCGACCTCGGCGAGTCCATGATCAAGCGGGACCTCGGCATCAAGGACATGGGCACGCTGCTGCCCGGTCACGGCGGCATCATGGACCGTTTGGACTCGCTGCTGCCGACGGCTCCGGTGGTGTGGCTGTTGTTCGTGCTTTTTGTTGGATCCGGCTGAAGTCAGGTCACGGCGCCGCGCCGCGGTAGCGGCACATGGATACAGCATGGACCGTTTGGACTCGCTGCTGCCGACGGCTCCGGTGGTGTGGCTGCTGCTCGTACTCTTCGTCGGATCCGGCTGAGCGGACCCGATCCAGCGAGCTCCCGTCCTTGTGGGCGGGAGCTCGCTGTCGTTCCGGGAGGCACCGGAGGGTCCTGAGTGGGACGATTCAGGTGTAGGTCGCAAAGGGGGACATCATGTCCATCATTCGACAGAGCATCGATGTCGACCGGCGTCCCGAGGACGTCTACGACTACGTCATGGACACCCCGCGCATGCCGGAGTGGCAACTGAGCGCCGTGTCCGCGGAACGCCTCGACGAGGGGCCCTTCGGCATCGGCTCCCGGGTCCGGGTCACCCGGCACATCGGTCGCCGTGTGATGCCGATGACCATGGAGGTCACGGAGTACGACCCACCGCACAGCTGGGGCATGCGCGGTGTCGACGGACCCGTCCGGCCGCGGGTGCACGGCGAGGTCGAGTCGTTCGACGAGGGGCAGCGCTCCCACGTGACGATCGACGTCGACATCGAGGGCCACGGCGTCGGCAAGGTCCTGGTACCGCTCGTCGTCCGCCCCCAGGTCCGCAAGGAACTCCCGCGCAACGAGCAGCTCCTCAAGAACCGGCTGGAACACACGGGCGACTAGAACGCCTCTCTCCGGGTGCCGCGGGCGGGGCACGGGCCACCGCTGACGATCTGCGACACTGGGTGGGCCATGCCTAAGCCCGGAGAACTCACTTTCGTCGCCCCCCGCGGAGCCAAGAAGCCGCCGCGGCATCTCGCCGACCTCACTCCTGCCGAGCGCAAGGAGGCCGTTGCGGCTGTCGGGGAGAAGCCGTTTCGTGCCAAGCAGCTCTCGCAGCACTACTTCGCGCGGTACGCGCACGAGCCGGAGCAGTGGACCGATATTCCGGCCGGTGCCCGGGGGAAGCTGCGGGAGGCGTTGCTGCCCGAGCTGATGAGCGTCGTGCGGCATCTGTCGACCGACCAGGGCACCACGCGCAAGACGCTGTGGCGGCTGTTCGACGGGACGCTCGTCGAGTCCGTGCTGATGCGTTATCCGGACCGGGTGACCATGTGCATCAGCTCGCAGGCGGGCTGCGGGATGAACTGCCCGTTCTGTGCGACCGGGCAGGCGGGTCTGGACCGGAATCTGTCCACCGCCGAGATCGTGCACCAGATCGTCGACGGCATGCGGGCGCTGCGGGACGGCGAGGTTCCCGGCGGTCCGGCGCGGCTCAGCAACATCGTGTTCATGGGCATGGGTGAGCCGCTCGCGAACTACAACCGGGTCATCGGGTCCATCCGGCGGCTCACCGACCCCGAGCCCGACGGGGTGGGGCTCTCGCAGCGCGGGATCACCGTCTCGACGGTCGGTCTCGTGCCGGCGATCCACCGGTTCGCCGACGAGGGCTTCAAGTGCCGGCTCGCCATCTCGCTGCACGCGCCCGACGACGAGCTGCGCGACACCCTCGTCCCCGTGAACACGCGGTGGAAGGTCCGGGAGGTCCTGGACGCCGGGTTCGAGTACAGCGCCAAGTCCGGGCGGCGGCTGTCCATCGAGTACGCGCTGATCCGGGACATCAACGACCAGGCCTGGCGTGGTGACCGGCTCGGGCGGCTGCTCAAGGGCAAGCCCGTGCATGTCAATCTCATTCCGCTGAACCCGACGCCGGGGTCGAAGTGGACCGCCTCGCGGCCCGAGGACGAGAAGGCGTTCGTGGAGGCCATCGCCGCCCATGGTGTGCCGGTGACGATCCGGGACACCCGTGGACAGGAGATCGACGGGGCGTGTGGTCAGCTCGCGGCCACCGAACGGTAGTCTGACCGTCGTACATACACCTTCATATTCCGACAGGGGAGCGCCACAGCGCTGAGAGTGCGGCACACGGCCGCAGACCCTCCGAACCTGGCCCAGGTCATTCTGGGTAGGGAGATCGGTCATCACTCGAGCTGTTGCGCCCTGCCCGGGACCCCTGAGTTCCCGGGCGGGGCCGCGTCTTCTCCTGGTCATCCAGGAGGAATCCAGTGGGCATCAAGAGAAAGCGGCTGACGGCTGTGGTCGTCGGGCTCGGGATGGCCGGCGCGCTCGCCGCGTGCGGGTCGTCCGGCGGCGACGAGGGGTCCGGCGACTCCAAGACCGTGACCCTCGTCAGCCACGACTCGTGGGCCGCGTCCAAGGGCGTCATCGCCGCCTTCGAGAAGCAGTCCGGCTACAAGGTCAACGTCCTGGAGGACGGCGACGCCGGGCAAGCCGTGAACAAGGCGATCCTGACCAAGGACAACCCGCAGGGCGACGTCTTCTTCGGCGTCGACAACACCCTGCTGTCACGGGCCCTCGACAACGGGCTGTTCCAGCCGTACGAGGCGAAGGGCTCCGAGCAGATCAAGGCCGAGTACCGGGCCGACCAGGACAAGCACCGGGTCACGCCCGTCGACACCGGCGACATCTGCGTCAACTACGACAAGAAGTACTTCGCCGACCACGAGCTGGAGCCGCCGAAGAGCTTCGACGACCTGGTCAAGCCCCAGTACAAGAACCTGCTCGTGACCGAGAACGCCTCCGCTTCCTCGCCCGGGCTCGGCTTCCTGCTCGGCACCGCCGCCAAGTACGGCGACGGGGGCTGGGAGGGCTACTGGAAGAAGCTCAAGGCCAACGGCGTGAAGGTCGTCGACGGCTGGGAGCAGGCCTACAACGAGGAGTTCTCCGGCTCGGCCGGAGGCAAGAAGGCCAAGGGCGACCGGCCGCTCGTCGTGTCGTACGCCTCCTCGCCGCCCGTCGAGGTCGTCTACGCCGACCCCAAGCCCAGCGAGGCGCCGACCGGGGTCGCGCAGGGCACCTGCTTCCGGCAGGTCGAGTACGCCGGGCTGCTGAGCAACGCGAAGAACAGCGAGGGGGGCAAGGCGTTCCTCGACTTCCTGGTCTCCCAGCGGTTCCAGGAGGACATGCCGCTCAACATGTTCGTGTATCCGGTGCGCGAGGGCGCCCAGGTGCCGCCGGAGTTCGTGAAGTTCGGGCCGCAGGCCGAGGATCCCGAGACCATGGACCCGGCGAAGATCGCCGACAACCGTGATCAGTGGGTCAAGTCGTGGACCTCACTCGTACTGAAGTAAGCCGGGCAGCCGTCCGCGAGGACCGGCGCGGGAGCGCGGCGCGGCTCGGGCTCATGGCCCTGCCCGTCGCGTTCTTCGCCGCCTTCTTCGCCTATCCCGTCGCCGCGATCGTCGCGCGCGGCCTGAAGGTCGACGGGGCCTGGCGGTTCGGGCGGATCGGGGAGGTGCTGGCGCAGTCCGACGTCCGGCACGTCCTGTGGTTCACCACCTGGCAGGCGCTCGTCTCCACCGCGCTCACCCTGCTGATCGCGCTCCCCGGCGCGTACGTCTTCGCGCGCTTCCACTTCCGGGGCAAGCAGGTGCTGCGGGCGGCCGTGACCGTCCCGTTCGTGCTGCCCACGGTCGTCGTCGGTACGGCGTTCCTGGCGCTGGTCGGGCGGGGCGGGCTGCTCGACGAGCTGTGGGGCGTACGGCTCGACACCACCGTGTGGGCGATCCTGCTCGCGCACGTCTTCTTCAACTACGCGGTCGTCGTACGGACCGTCGGCGGGCTCTGGGCACAGCTCGACCCGCGGCAGGAGGAGGCCGCGCGGATGCTCGGGGCGTCCCCGCTGAAGGCCTGGCGGCAGGTGACGCTCCCCGCCCTCGCCCCGGCCGTGGCCGCCGCCGCGCTCATGGTCTTCCTGTTCACCTTCACCTCCTTCGGTGTCGTCCAGATCCTCGGCGGGCCCACCTTCTCGACCCTGGAGGTGGAGATCTACCGGCAGACGTCGGAGATCTTCGACCTGTCCACGGCGGCCGTGCTGACGCTGATTCAGTTCGTCGCCGTGGGCGCCGTCCTCGCCCTGCACGCCTGGACCGTACGGCGGCGGGAGACCGCGCTGCGGCTGGTGGACGCGTCGGTGACCGCGCGCCGGCCGCGCGGCGCCGGGCAGTGGGCGCTGCTGGGCGGGGTGCTGCTGACGATCGTCGTGCTGCTTGTGCTGCCGCTCGCCGTGCTGGTCCAGCGGTCCCTGGACGCGCCCCGCTTCGGCTACTACCGCGCGCTGACCAGGGCCGACGGAGGGGTGTTCCTGGTGCCGCCGATCGAGGCGATCGGCAACTCGCTGGAGTACGCCGTCGCCGCCACCGTCATCGCCGTGGTGATCGGCGGCCTCGCCGCCGTCGCGCTCACCCGCAGGGACGCCGGGCGGTTCGTGCGCGGCTTCGACGCGCTGCTGATGCTGCCGCTCGGAGTGTCCGCGGTGACCGTCGGCTTCGGGTTCCTGATCGCCCTCGACGAGCCGCCGCTGGATCTGAGGTCCTCGTGGATCCTGGTGCCGCTCGCGCAGGCGCTGGTCGGGGTGCCGTTCGTCGTGCGGACCATGCTGCCCGTGCTGCGGGCGGTGGACGCGCGGCTGCGGGAGGCGGCCTCGGTGCTGGGGGCCTCGCCCTGGCGGGTGTGGCGGGAGGTGGACCTGCCGATGGTGCGGCGGGCGCTGCTGATCGCCGCCGGGTTCGCCTTCGCGGTGTCGCTCGGGGAGTTCGGGGCGACGGTGTTCATCGCGCGGCCCGACAATCCGACATTGCCGGTGGCCGTGGCGCGGCTTCTGGGCCGGCCCGGGGAGCTCAACTACGGCCAGGCGATGGCCCTTTCGACGATTCTGATGGTGGTGTGCGCCGTGGCCCTGCTGGTGCTGGAGAGGCTCAGGACCGCCGACCGGACAGGGGAGTTCTGATGCTGCTGGCGCTGGAGGGCGCGACGGTCCGTTTCGGCGGGCGGGCCGTGCTGGACGCCGTCGATCTGGAGGTCGCCGAGCACGAGATCGTGTGCGTGCTCGGGCCCAGCGGCAGCGGTAAGTCGACCCTGCTGCGGGCCGTGGCCGGGCTTCAGCCGCTCGACTCCGGGCGGGTGTCGCTCGACGGGCGCGACCAGGCGGGCGTGCCCGCGCACCGGCGCGGGGTCGGGCTGATGTTCCAGGACCACCAGCTGTTCCCGCAGCGGGACGTGGGCGGCAACGTCGCCTTCGGGCTGCGCATGCACGGGGCGTCCAAGCGGCAACAGGCCGATCAGGTCCGGGAGTTGCTGGACCTCGTCGGGTTGCCCGGCGCGGCTCGCCGGGCCGTCGCCGCGCTGTCCGGCGGGGAGCAGCAGCGGGTGGCGCTGGCCCGGGCCCTGGCGCCGAGCCCCCGGCTGCTGATGCTGGACGAGCCGCTGGGCCAGCTCGATCGGTCGCTGCGGGAGCGGCTGGTCGTGGAACTGCGGGAGTTGTTCGGCCGGTTGGGCACGACCGTGCTCGCCGTGACGCACGACCAGGGGGAGGCCTTCGCGCTGGCCGACCGGGTCGTGGTGATGAGGGACGGGCGGATCGCCCAGTCCGGTACGCCGCTTCAGGTCTGGCAGCGGCCGGCCGACGCGTTCGTGGCCCGCTTCCTCGGCTTCGAGAACGTCGTCGAGGCGACGGTGGGGGCGGAGGCCGCGGACACACCGTGGGGCAAGGTGCCGGTGCCGGAGGGCGCCCCGCAGGGCACCCGGACCCTCCTGGTACGGCCCGCGGGCGTACGCCTGGTGCCCGCCGGTGCGGGCCTGCGCTGCACGGTGACCGCCCGTACCTTCAAGGGCACCCATGTCGCCGTCCACCTCCAGCCGGAGGACGCCCCGCGTCTGGAGGCGGCGTGCGCGCTGCGGTCGGCGCCGGAGGTCGGGGACGAGGCCGGAGTGGAGTTCGACGCGGCCGAAATCGTCGTGCTCGACTGATCCTGGTCGCCTTAGGGTGCGGGTCATGACACTCCTCGCGCACGACCGCTACTGCGACGAAATCGCCCACCAGGTCGGCCTGTTGAGGTCGGTCGTGACCTCCGGCGCCGAGCTGTCCGCCACCGTGCCGACCTGCCCCGACTGGTCGCTGGAGGAGCTGGTCCGGCACACGGGCGGCGCCCTGCGCTGGGTGGAGCTCATGGTGCGGACCCGGGCCCGGGAGGAGGTGCCGGAGGAGCAGGTGCCCGGCGTCGAAGGGCCCGAGGCCCGGGGTGACGCCGCCGCGTTGGACGCGTGGCTGGGGGAGGCGGGCGAGCAGGTCGTCGCCGCGCTGCGGGAGGCCGGGCCGGACGCGAAGGTGTGGGGCTGGGCGGGGACGCCCACCGCCGGGTTCTGGGCCCGGCGGATGACGCACGAGGTCACCGTGCACCGCGCGGACGCCACGCTCGCCGCGGGGCTGCCCTACGAGGTCGCGCCCGACGTCGCCGCCGACGCGATCGACGAGTGGCTGCAGATCGTGGAGTACGTGCAGCGGACGGAGCCGCACGACGCGGCGAGGGAACTGCGGGGCCCGGGCCGCGGTATCCACCTGCACGCCACCGACACCGGGCCCGAGGTGAACGCCGAGTGGCTCGTCGCGCTCACCGAGGACGGTGTCACCTGGCGCCGGGGCCATGAGAAGGCCACGGTCGCCCTGCGCGGGCCGCTGACCTCCGTCCTGCTCGCGTTCTACCGGCGGCTGCCGCTGGACGCTCCGGAGCTCGAGGTGCTGGGGGAGCGGGAGTTGCTGGAGTTCTGGCTGGAGCGAGCGACGTTCGGGTGAGACGGACGTGGCCCGCCCCGTGGGTCACGGGACGGGCCACATCAAGGTGTGCGCAGGCGTCAGCTGTCGCTGTTCGCCCCACGACGGCGCATGCCGAAGAACACCGCGCCGCCACCGACGACGACCAGGGCCGCCGCGATCCCGGCGATGACGCCGGTGTTGGAGTTGGCGCCGGTCTCGGCGAGGTTGGAGTCACCGGCCGGGCCGGGCGCGTTGCCCGCCGGCGTGGTGCTCTCGCTCTCCGACGGCGTCGGAGCCGGGGTGTCGGTCTCCTCGGCCGGCTTCGAGGGAAGGGCCGACGGGGTCGGCGTGGCCGGGGGAGTCGCCGGCGGCGGCTCCTCCTCCTGCTTCTTGCAGGCGGTGGCCGGGGTGACGAGGTTCGGCTTGATGTCCTCGTCGACGTACGGGGTGGCCTTCACGTGGATGCGGTACTCCGCGTTGGGCTTCCAGTTCTCGGCGAAGGTGATGGTGGTGCCTTCGCGCGAGCCCTTGACCACCTGCTCGCCGACCTTCTTGGCGTCGGCGCCGTTGTTCTGCAGGTACACGGTGACCGTCGCCGCGATGCCGGCGGGGTCCACGTCGGTGACGGTGATGACGCCCTTGTCGCCGTCACACTTCGCCTCGGCGGAGAACTCGTTGATGTTGCAGGCCAGCGCGGTGCCGGAGGCACCGAGCGCGAGCGCGGCCGAGGCCGAGACGACACCGAGGATGCGCACGGCACGTGCGCGGCGGGATACGGACAGAACTGCCACGTTTGTCCTTTACAGGATGCGTAATGCGGGGGGCTGAGGCAGTGGTGACGGAACATCAGCACTACCTGGAGACTCACAGGTTTATAAGCGCCGCATAAGTAGTGTCAACGCATATGCAGCTTGCAAGCACTTGCTTTGCCTGCTTATTAACCGCCGAGACGTTTCAGCGCCTCCGGCGCCTCCTCGATGCGCTCGACCAGCGCGATCCGCGCCTCCATCGAACGCCCCCTGGCCAGCGACTGGAGCAACGGCCACGTCGGCAGCCTCTCCGTCCAGTGCGCGCGGTTCACCAGCACCATGGGCGTCGGCTCGCCGCGCGACTCATAGTAGTTCGGCGTCGCGTTGTCGAAGATCTCCTGTACGGTGCCGGCGGCGCCCGGCAGGAACACCACACCCGCCGTGGACCGGGCCAGCAGGCCGTCCTCGCGGGTGGCGTTGGCGAAGTACTTGGCGATGTGCGAGGCGAAGGCGTTCGGCGGCTCGTGGCCGTAGAACCAGGTCGGGATGCCGACGGAGCGGCCGCCCTGGGGCCAGCGGGTGCGTATCTCGAAGGCCGCGGCCGCCCACTGGGTGATCGACGGGGTGAAGCGCGGTGCCTTGCCGAGCAGTTCGAGCGACTCGGTGAGCATCTCGTCGTCGAACGGGGCCGCGTACGCGCCGAGGTTGGCCGCCTCCATCGCGCCCGGGCCGCCGCCGGTGGCGACCGTGAAACCGGCGCGGGCCAGTTCGCGGCCGAGCCGCGCCGCCCCCGCGTACTCCTCGGTGCCCCGGGCCATCGCGTGGCCGCCCATCACGCCCACCACCCGGGCGCCGGACAGGAGTTCGTCGAGGGCGTCCGAGACGGAGTCGTCGTGCACCGCGCGCAGCATGGACGCGTAGATGTCCCCGTCGGCCTTCGTGCCCTGGAACCAGGCGTAGGCGCGGGCGTCGGGCGTGGCCTCGTAGCCGTCCGGCAGGGAGGCGAAGAGCTCGTCCGGCGAGTAGACCAGGCCGCGGTACGGATCGAAGGGCAGATCCGGCACGGGCGGGAAGACCAGGGCGCCGTCGCCGCGTATCTTCGCGGCCGCGTCCTCGCGCATCGCGCAGCCGAGGAATATCGCGCCCGCGGTGTCCGTGGTGAGCAGTTCGCGCGTACGGTCCGTCAGGTCGACGGCTTGGACGCGGTGACCGGCGAGCGTGCCGCGCGCCGAGACGGTCGCGTCGAACTCCTCGAGCGTCTCGATCTCACGGTCGTCATGGTGGGCCGCATGGGCGGGCATCGTCTGCACCCGCCCATGCTGGCACAGCGTGTCTCAGCCCTGGACGGCCGCCGGGTCCATCCACACGACCTCGAAGGTGTGGCCGTCCGGGTCGTCGAAGGCGCGGCCGTACATGAAACCGTGGTCCTGGGTCTCGCCGGAGACGGAGCCGCCGGCCGCGACCGCCTTCTCCACGAGCTCGTCGACCTTCTCGCGGCTCTCCGAGCTCAGCGCGATCAGCACCTCGCTGTGCTTCTTGGAGTCCGCGATCTCCTTCTTGGTGAACTGGGAGTACTTCTCCTTGGTGTGCACCATCACGACGATCGTCTCGCTGATCACGACCGAGGCGGTGGTGTCGTCGCTGAACTGCTCGTTGATCGTGAAGCCCAGCTCCGTGAAGAACTTCTTCGAGGCCCCGAGGTCGCCGGTGCACAGGTTCACGAAGATCATCTGCTGGTACATGCGAAGTCTCTCCCTACGGGCTCTGTGTCGTTACGCGGGGATAGACCCGGGGCCGGTGCGGAACTCATCGCCGTCCGGAGATTTTTCTTGTACGGGTTTCAGCGCGCCAGCGGCAGCGCCGCCAGCTCCGCGACCGTCAGGGTGAGCGGGGCGAACAGGGCGAGCAGCGCGCCCGCGCGCAGGGCCGCGGCACTGCGCAGCATGGTCGCGGGGGCGCCCAGCCGCAGCAGCGCGGAGGTGGTGTCGGCGCGGGCCTGCCGGGCCTCGACGGCGGCGGTCAGGAGCGTCGCCACGGTGCAGCCGGTCACGAGCAGCACGCCGAGGATGGTGAGGGGGCCGAGCGACAGTCCGTCCGGGGCGTGCAGCAGCGCCATCGCGTAGGTGGCCGACAGCACCGCGCAGACCACGCCCAGGGGGCGGCCGATGCGGGTGGCCTCCGTCATGAGGATGCGCCCGGCCAGCAGCCGCAGCGCGCCCGGGCGGGCCGACTGGAGCAGCCGGCCGCACAGGTGGGTCAGACCGGGACCGACCAGGGCCAGGCCGACGGTGGCCAGGATCCAGCCCGCCATGACGCCGGGGGAGGCGCCGGAGAAGGCGAGGTCGGGCGCCTTGGGGGCGGTACGGCTCGCGTAGGTCTCCACGGCGAGCCCCGCGGCCAGGACGGTGATGCCCCAGGGGAGTCCGGAAGGGGCGGCGGAGGGGGCGCCGTCGGCGGTGACGGCGTCCGGCAGCCGCGCCTCGGAGAACGCCGAGGCGTCGGCGGTGTCCGGTGCAGCGGTGTGCCGGGCGGACGGCTGAGCGGGGTCCTCGATCGTGCTCACCGCGCTCCCGGGCTCCTCGACGACCGTCGCCGAGGCCGATTCGCCGGTCCGAGCCGCCGGGGGCCCGCTCTGCTGCCCGGTGGGCTCGCCGGCGGGAGCGCTCCCGGGCCGGGTGATCTGCCGGCCGAAACGGCCGTACGCCCCGAAGGTCTCGAGGGTGCTCACGCGCCGGTACGCGCCGAAGCGGCCGTACACCACCCTGGCCGCCGCGGCCGCCCGCTGCTCTCTGGGCCGCAGCGCCAGCACCACCGCGAGGGACGCGCCCGTGGGGACGAGCGCCAGCAGCGTCAGGGCTCCCGGCACCGGCAGCGGCTGGTCCGCGGCGAGGGCCTCGGCGGCCGCGCCGTCGAAGGGCAGGCCCGTCAGGTCGCCCCGCAGGTGCAGGAAGAACAGCAGGGCCAGCATCGAGCCCAGGGCGCAGGACAGGGCGGTCGTCGTCGCCGCGACGGCCATCAGGCGCAGCGGTCCGAGGCCGATCGCGGAGAGGCCGGGGCGGGGCTTGGTGGCGGGATCGGTGCGGGCCACCGCGAGGGCGAAGTACACCGTGGCGGCGAGGGGCGCCGCGCACCAGGCCAGGCGCAGCAGGGCGGTGCCGGGGTCGCCGGGGTGACCCAGCGCGTAGCCCAGGGCGCAGAGCAGCAGGAAACCCGTGCCCGCCGAGGCCGCCGCGACCAGCAGGCGGCGCAGCTGGACGGCGGGGTGGGCGGCGCGGGTCAGACGGAGAGCGAGCACGCCGCCCGGCCTTCCGGCTCGGTGGTCTCCGCGACCGGAGGCAGATGCACCGTCTGCACACGCCGCCCGTCCAGCAGGAAGACCGTGCGGTCGGCGAGGGCCGCGGTGTCCGGGTCGTGGGTGGCCAGGACGACCG
Source organism: Streptomyces sp. NPDC055506 (assembly GCF_053643595.1). NCBI lineage: Bacteria > Bacillati > Actinomycetota > Actinomycetes > Kitasatosporales > Streptomycetaceae > Streptomyces > Streptomyces sp. NPDC055506. The sequence goes on from NZ_JBSHKH010000050.1 coordinate 36,989, forward strand.
TGATGCCGTGCGAGCGGGCCGCCGTGGTGAGGGTGCGCAGCGCGTGGGCGCGGTCGGCGCGGTGCAGGGGCGCCGTCGGCTCGTCGGCGAACAGGACCGAGGGCGCCGGGGCGAGGGCGCGGGCGATGCACACCCGCTGGCGCTCGGCCTGCTTCAGCTGGTGCGGGCGCTTGCGGGCGCCGTCGCCGATGTCGAGGCGCTCCAGCCACTCCAGGGCCGCCCGCTTGGCGCGGCGCCGGCTGGTGCCGCGCAGCATCAGCGGCAGGGCGGCGTTCTCCCAGGCGTTGAGCTCCGGGACCAGCGAGGGGACCGGGTCGATCCAGCCGAAGCGGTCGCGGCGCAGCCGCTCGCGGGTGAGGGCGCCCATGGTGTGCACGGGCACGCTGTTGAACCAGACCTCGCCGCGTCGGACTGGCGCCAGGCCGGACAGGCACCGCAGCAGGGTCGTCTTGCCGCTGCCGCGCGGGCCGCTGACGGCGAGAATCTCGCTCTCCCGGACGCCGAGGGAGACTCCGCAGAGCGCGGGCGAGCCGTCGTGGTGCTGGAAGTGCAGGGCGCGTGCCCAGAGCACGTCGTTGTCCGGCGGGGCCTCCATGGGCGTACACCTCGGTTCTGGTCGGAAATGCTGCGCTGTGTCCCTCGTACGGGCGAACGAGTGCAGAGGTCGCTGGTCACGCGCTCGCTCCCGGGTAGCGTGTGTCGTGGACAGCGCGTCGCGAGAACCAAGCACGTGCCGCCTCCTAGGCGTTTCTGCCGCCCGGGCTGGTCTCAACCCGGCTGGTGCTGATCGCGTCAGACTCGGTCGCTCGCTGAGCGACCGAGCAGCGTGAGCCAGGAATCCCCCGTGAGGGGGAGGAGTCAATGGGCACGCTAGGCAGCCCACGGCAAGCAGCCGGACAGCACGCGGCCCCGGGCGCCCGTTTCTCACTCGAACGGACGGCACCGGGGCCGTTGTTGATCATCCTTATGCTGATCACCCCTGAGGACGATCAGAGCTTCGTCCAGGCCTCCGAGAGGGTGGCCCGCAGGATCTGCTCGATCTCGTCGAACGTCGACTGGTCGGAGATCAGCGGCGGGGCGAGCTGGACGACCGGGTCGCCGCGGTCGTCGGCACGGCAGTACAGGCCGTTGTCGTACAGCGCCTTGGAGAGGAAGCCGTACAGGACGCGCTCCGTCTCCTCGTCGTTGAAGGACTCCTTGGTGTTCTTGTCCTTGACCAGCTCGATGCCGTAGAAGAAGCCGTTGCCGCGGACGTCGCCGACGATCGGCAGGTCGTGCAGCTTCTCCAGGGTGGCGCGGAACGCGCCCTCGTTGTCGAGGACGTGCTGGGTGAGGTTCTCGCGCTCGAAGAGGTCGAGGTTGGCGAGGCCCACGGCCGCGGAGACCGGGTGGCCGCCGAAGGTGTAGCCGTGCAGGAAGGTGTTGTCGCCCTTGTAGAACGGCTCGGCCAGGCGGTCGGAGATGATGCAGGCGCCGATCGGGGAGTAGCCCGAGGTCATGCCCTTGGCGCAGGTGATCATGTCCGGTACGTAGTCGAACTTGTCGCAGGCGAAGATCGTGCCCAGCCGGCCGAAGGCGCAGATGACCTCGTCGGACACGAGCAGCACGTCGTACCGGTCGCAGATCTCGCGGACGCGCTGGAAGTAGCCGGGCGGGGGCGGGAAGCAGCCGCCCGCGTTCTGCACCGGCTCCAGGAAGACCGCGGCGACCGTGTCCGGGCCCTCGAAGAGGATCTGCTGCTCGATCTGGTCGGCGGCCCAGCGGCCGAAGGCCTCCGGGTCGTCGCCGAAGAGCGGGGCGCGGTAGATGTTGGTGTTCGGGACCTTGTGCGCGCCCGGGACCAGCGGCTCGAACGGGGCCTTCAGACCCGGCAGGCCGGTGATGGACAGGGCGCCCTGCGGGGTGCCGTGGTAGGCGACCGCTCGGGAGATGACCTTGTGCTTGGTGGGCTTGCCGGTCAGCTTGAAGTACTGCTTGGCGAGCTTCCACGCGGTCTCGACGGCCTCGCCGCCGCCGGTGGTGAAGAAGACCTTGTTCAGGTCGCCCGGGGCGTGGTGCGCGAGGCGCTCGGCCAGCTCGACGGCCTTGGGGTGGGCGTAGGACCACACCGGGAAGAACGCCAGCTCCTGCGCCTGTTTGAATGCGGTCTCGGCGAGCTCGACACGGCCGTGCCCGGCCTGCACCACGAACAGGCCGGCGAGGCCGTCCAGGTAGCGCTTGCCCTGGTCGTCGTAGATGTAGGTGCCCTCGCCACGGACGATGGTGGGTACGGGGGCCTTCTCGTACGACGACATGCGCGTGAAGTGCATCCACAGGTGGTCGTACGCGGACTGGGAGAGGTCCTTGCTCACGGCTATCGGGTCCTCACGGTTATCGGGTTCCCCACATGTAGGTCTGCTTCTTGAGCTTCAGGTAGACGAAGCTCTCCGTCGAGCGCACTCCGGGCACGGCCCGTATGCGTTTGTTGATGACCTCGAGGAGGTGGTCGTCGTCCTCGCAGACGATCTCCACCATCAGGTCGAAGGAGCCCGCGGTCATCACCACGTACTCGCATTCGGACATGGCCGTCAGCGCGTCCGCTACCGACTCCACGTCGCCCTCGACGTTGACGCCGACCATCGCCTGTCTGCGGAAGCCCACGGTGAGCGGGTCCGTGACGGCGACGATCTGCATCACGCCCTGGTCGAGCAGCTTCTGGACGCGCTGGCGCACGGCCGCCTCGGAGAGGCCGACGGCCTTGCCGATGGCGGCGTACGGCCGGCGGCCGTCCTCCTGGAGCTGTTCGATGATGGCGAGGGAGACGGCGTCCAGCTGGGGCGAGCTGCCGTTCCTGGACTCGCGGGAGGACTCGCGGAGTTCCCGCGGCCCCTTCTGGTCTGCGCTTCGACTGGCCACGAGCTCACTGTGCACGAGGTCTCGTCACTTCCGCAAGGCGTGATCGATGAAATCCGTTGTTTTGATTGCCGAACCCTGCGGATTCCGCACGAATCAAGGGAGTGGGGGTGTTGAAAACGTGGACCTGGCGACTAGGGTGGGTGTCTCAAGTACTGGACATCCGAACTGGAGGGCCGGCAGTGAGCACCGAGCTTCGTCGTCTGCGCAATTACATCGGCGGTGAGTTCCGGGACGCCGCCGACGGACGGACCACCGAGGTGGTCAATCCCGCGACGGGTGAGGCGTACGCGACCGCTCCGCTGTCCGGGCAGGCGGACGTGGACGCCGCTATGGCGGCGGCCGCCGAGGCCTTTCCCGGCTGGCGCGACACCACGCCCGCCGAGCGTCAGAAGGCACTGCTGAAGATCGCGGACGCCTTCGAGGAGCGTGCCGAGGAGCTGATCGCGGCCGAGGTGGAGAACACGGGCAAGCCCATCGGGCTGACCCGCTCCGAGGAGATCCCGCCGATGGTCGACCAGATCCGCTTCTTCGCGGGTGCGGCGCGGATGCTGGAGGGCCGCTCGGCCGGCGAGTACATGGAGGGCCTGACCTCCATCGTCCGCCGTGAGCCGGTGGGCGTCTGCGCGCAGGTCGCGCCGTGGAACTACCCGATGATGATGGCCGTGTGGAAGTTCGCCCCGGCGCTCGCGGCGGGCAACACCGTCGTCCTGAAGCCGTCGGACACCACCCCGGCCTCGACGGTCCTCATGGCCGAGATCATCGGCTCGGTCGTCCCCAAGGGCGTCTTCAACGTCATCTGCGGCGACCGCGACACCGGCCGCATGATGGTCGAGCACGACACCCCGGCGATGGCCTCCATCACCGGCTCGGTGCGCGCCGGCATCCAGGTCGCCGAGTCCGCCTCCAAGGACGTCAAGCGCGTCCACCTGGAGCTGGGCGGCAAGGCGCCCGTCGTGGTCTTCGAGGACACCGACATCCCCAAGGCCGTCGAGGACATCTCGGTCGCGGGCTACTTCAACGCGGGCCAGGACTGTACGGCCGCCACGCGCGTGCTCGTCCACGAGTCCATCCACGACGAGTTCGTCTCCGCGCTGGCGAAGGCCGCGTCCGAGACGAAGACCGGTCAGCCGGACGACGAGGACGTGCTGTTCGGCCCGCTCAACAACCCCAACCAGCTCAAGCAGGTCGAGGGCTTCATCGACCGGCTGCCGGCGCACGCGCGCGTGGAGGCCGGCGGCAAGCGGGTCGGCGACAAGGGCTACTTCTACGCGCCGACCGTCGTCTCGGGCCTGAAGCAGGACGACGAGATCATCCAGAACGAGGTCTTCGGCCCGGTCATCACCGTCCAGTCCTTCTCCGACGAGGAGCAGGCCGTGACGTGGGCCAACGACGTCGAGTACGCGCTGGCCTCCTCCGTGTGGACCAAGGACCACGGCCGCGCGATGCGCATGTCCAAGAAGCTCGACTTCGGCTGTGTGTGGATCAACACCCACATCCCGCTGGTCGCCGAGATGCCGCACGGCGGCTTCAAGAAGTCCGGCTACGGCAAGGACCTGTCGTCGTACGGCTTCGACGACTACACGCGGATCAAGCACGTGATGACGTCGCTGGACGCGTAGTCACCCCGGTCGTCATACGACGCGGCCCCGGACGGTCTGTTTCCGTCCGGGGCCGCGGCGCGCTCAGCCGCTGTTCGCGCTCGACGGGCCGAAGAACTCGATCTCAGCGATGGCGACCTGCTTCTTCGCCGAGATGCCGTGGGCGGACTCGATGGTGAAGCGGACGGCGGTGACCTCGCCCACGCGGAAGGCACGCCGCTGGGGGCCCGCGCCCTGGTCGAGGGTGATCTGACGGGTCGTCTTCTTGCCGTCGGCTCCCGTGATCGTGGCCTCCAGGCGGTGCGGGAGCGCCGACTCGCGGAGCTTGTCGGGGCGGATGGAGACGCCCGGCGTGATGATCAGGTCCAGGAGCCGGGTCGGCTGGTCGAAACGGGCCTCCACCCACTGGCCCTTGCCCGATTCGGAGACGCCCGGGCCCCACCAGGTGTCGTTGAGCTTGTCGAAGGCCAGGTCCGGCTTGTGGCCCGGGAAGTAGCGGGACGCGGCGTAGCGGTCCGGGGACACCTCGGCGCGCTTGGCGAAGTGGTCGCGGGTGGCCTGGACGCCCTGCGGGATGTTGATCACCAGCACGATCAGCAGGGACAGCACGATCACGATGCCCAGCCAGGACAGGACACGGTCGAAGGCACGGCGCAGCCGGGGGCGGTCGCCCGCCCACGGGGCCTCCTGGCTGCCGAACGGGCCGAGCCGTCGCCACCAGGGGAGCCGGGCCGGGCCGGCCGGTCCGTCGCCGGCCATGGGCATCGCGCACCGGGCGCAGAAGTGCCGCTCGGGCCGGTTGCGGGTGGCACACCAGGGGCAGGGGGCGCCGCCGTCCATGCCGTGTTCCTGACCGGGGGCGCGTACGGCCTGCGGGCGCTGCGGTTCGGGGCGGCCGGGCAGGACCGGGGCGACGGAGGGGTGCGGGTCGGGCTGGGGTTCGGGTTCGCCGACCGGGATGAGGAGGCGGCGGGCGCGGTCGGTCATGCCGTGGGTGTCGGAGCCGGAGACGGAGCTGGATTCGGAGCCGGCGTCGGCGTCGGCGGGGTGGTGCGGGGTCCGGGTGGCCGGGGGGATGGGTTCGGTGGGGGCGGTTTCGTCCGGGAGGCGGTCGGTCGGGGAGGGAGCGCCGGGGCCGGTGGTGTCGTGGTGAGGGGCGGCGGCTCCGGGGCCGGTGGTCGTGTCCGGGTGAGCGGTGGTGTCGGGGCGGGCGTGGGTGACCGGGCTCGGCACGGTGGTGCCGGGCGTGTCCGGTGTACCGGGGTGGTCGCCCTGCCGTGAGGAGGCCGCGCCTTCGTCGGGGGCAGGGTCGGATGCCCGGGGGGTCGTGGCGGCCGTGCGGGTGGCGCGCTGGTGCGTCGCCGTGCCGGTGCCGTGCCGGTCGCGGGGTGCCAGACCCGTACCGCCGTCCGGCCGGGCGAAGGCGTCCCAGCCGGGCTCGGGCGCGCGGGAGGAGGCACCGGCCGGCTCACCGCCCGGCTCACCGTCGGGCCTCGCGTGGCCGGTGGGCGCCGAAGCCGTGGAGCCTCCGGCGGGTCCGGTGGTCCCGGAGCCCCCGGCGGGCTCGGACGCCCTGGCCGGCCCGGTGGAGCCGGGCTCGCCGGCAGTCTCCGGGGTCCGGGAGGGGCCGGAACGCTCAGCGGCCCGGCCCGGAGTGTGCGGCCCGGACGCCCCGGCCCGGGGGCCGGTGCTGCCCGCCGGGCGGTCCGTCCAGCTCAGTACCGCCCCGCAGGCGTCGCAGAAGGACTGGCCCGGCTCCGCGCGGGTGCCGCAGTCGGCGCAGTTCTGGGGGGTTGTCATGTCTCCCGGGTCCTTTCGGCGGGGGCACTGGCGGTCACCTGGACCGTGTACGGCATATGAGCGGGGCGGGCGGCGGACACGAGGGTCTCCAGGCGGTAGCGGTCCGCGGGGGTCGGGTCGGGAAGTCGTAGGTGGACGTGCAGACGGGGACGGGGCGCCCCCGGGAACGGGCCGAGCGGCCGGGCGCTCCACGCGGCGCCGCCGCTCTCGGTGATCTCGGGCGCCACGCCGAACGCGAGCCGGACCGCCTCCGACAGCCCGCGGCGGGTGCCGCGGATGCGGTGCAGATACGCGGCGGCGGCCACAGCCGCCCGCAGTCGTGCCTCGGGTTCGTCTCCCGCGGTCTCCGCGCCGACCCAACTCCCCAGCCACTGGGTGAAGTCGAGCGGGGTGAGGGACGGGCGGAAGTAGGTGTCGAGACAGTCCAGCACGCTCAGGATCGGGGCGATCACGTCGTCGAGCCCGCCGACGAACCGCTGGGCCAGGTCGTCGTCGGCGAACACCGCCGGCAGCATCGTGCCGATCGGCGAGGAGGATCCGAGGCCGTCGATCGAGCCCCTCATATGCGGCCCCCCATCAGATCCCCCTTCACGAACCGTCTCCGATCACCCGGACGCGGTGGTCGAACGAGAACACCAGCGACGGCGCGGACAGATCGATCCGGTCGGTCGGCTCGCCGCGTTTGCCGGTGAGCGGGTCCGCGGGGTGCAGGACCACCTCGTCGACCAGCTCCACCCCCGGTACGCGTTGCAGCACCGCGAACACCTCCCCGGCCTGGACCGGACGCCCGAACGGCCAGCCGGTGCCGTCCGTGCCGCCGGTCAGCGGATCGAGGTGCCGGTAGAGGGCGTCGTGCGCCTCCCGGCGCACCCGGTCGGTGTCGACACCCCGGAAGGCATGCACCGTGGCCACCACGGTGACGCCCTGGTAGTACGGCGGGCCCACCGCCAACCGGGTCCCGATCAGGCGCCGTTCGTCCAGATGCCGGGTGATGCGGTCCAGCAGCACGTCACCGGGCACGAGTTGTTCGAAGCGCAGTCGGCCGCCGGGGTCCGGCACGGCCTGCGGCACGACCAGCACCCGTACCGCGTAGGCACCGTGCTCGCCCTCCTCGCCCTCCAGGCAGGTGATGCGAGCCGTCTCCGGGGCGGCGCGACGGGCCAGCTCCTCGTAGTCGCGCAGCGTCACGGCACGCTCCTGGGCGCGCAGGGTGATCGGGGCCCGGACCTTCGCCTCCTCCACCGTCTCCCCGTCCACACCGCCGCGCGCGGCCTCGCGGTTGACGACCTCGGAGACGTACGGGATGGAGGTGCGCAGGACCTGTACGGCACCGCGCGCCACATTGCCCGCGCGGCCACCGCCCGTGCGGTAGCGGCGGGCCCGGACGGGCGCTCCCTTGGGGGCGACCATCCCGTACTGCCGCAGCGATCCGTCGGGTTCGCGCACGGCCGGGCCGAAGGCAATCTCGCCGGTCGTGGCGTCGAGGGTGATGTGCCGGTCGTACGGCCCGGAGCCCGCGAAGTTCGGGACGACCCGCCAGTCCGTCCAGCCGTCGTGCTCGGCGGTCTGCAGCAGCACCGGCGGGTCGTCGCCGACCACGGGCGCGTGCAGCAGGCGCAGCCGCTGCCCCGGCAGCCCGGTGGACTCGCCGAGCGCCTCGTCGTACACCGTCTCGGCGTGCACGGCGTCGGTCGTGCCGCCGATCGTGAAGGCCTCGGCGGCCCGCACGGTGGGCGAGGTGGTGTAGAAGGGCTGGTCCGGCCGGGGTTCGGTGACCCGGCAGCGCAGCCAGCCGGCCTCCTGGCCGGCGTTGCGGGACAGCACATGCCCGCCGGGGATGTGCAGGACCACCTCGCCGGGCCGGTTCAGGCCGCCCGTGCCGTCCCGGTCGACCTCACAGGGCTGCCAGCCGTCCGCGGTCCACGCCTCCCACACCAGCGGCGGCTGGCGCGGGTCCACGCCGACGCCGTCCACCCGGCTGTCCAGGTCCAGGGCGACCGCGCAGTGCGGGACCGCGGCGGTCAGGCCGAACAGCACCGCGTCTCCGGGGCCGGGCGACTCGGCGAAGACCAGCAGGTCCTTGTCCTCCTCGGCGAGGTCGGAGGTCCGGTCGGCCATCGGCTCACCCCGGTGCTGCACCAGCAGATGACGCAACGCGCAGGGCACCACCGTCAGTTCGCGCTCGGTGGCGAAGACCACCGCCTCCTCGCTCTCGGTGCGCAGCGTGGCGACCTCCGTGCCGACCGGCACCCACACCGTCTCCTCCTGCGGAGCCGACAGCCAGAACGTCACCTCGGTGCGGGCCGCGGACGGCGGGAACAGAGTGATGCCGACCAGGTCCAGGAACGCCAGGTGGTTCTTCTCCGGCACCCGGTTGAGCCGGTAGACGATCTGGTCGGCCATGTGGGCCACCGTCTCGACGAGGGTGACGCCGGGGTCGGAGACGTTGTGGTCCGTCCACTCCGGGGCGCGCTGCTGGATGTAGCGCTTGGCGTCGTCGACGAACTGCTGGAAGCGGCGGTCGTCGAGGTTGGGGGAGGGCAGTGCCATCAGCGGTCGCTTTCGGGGGCGTCGGGCTCGTCGTGGGACGGAATGGCGTAGAAGGGGAAGACCAGGCTGCGCGGGTTGTTGGTGCCGCGGATCGAGTACCGGACGTCGATGTACAGCACGCTCTGGTCGGTGCCGGCGGTGACCTCGACGTCGTCGACCTCGATGCGCGGCTCCCAGCGGTCCAGGCTGGCGTACACCTCGTGCTGGATACGGCCCGCGGTCTGCTCGTTGACCGGCGCGAACACCAGGTCGTGGATCGCGCAGCCGAAGTCCGGCCGCATCGGCCGCTCGCCCGGAGCGGTCGACAGGACCAGCCGGATCGCCTCCTCGATCTCCCGCTCCCCGCTGACCAGGGCGATCCCTCCGGTCGGCCCGATGCGCAGCGGGAACGACCAGCCGGAGCCGACGAACTGCTCGGCCATCAGTGGGCCACCTGCCTTCTCCTCATCCTGACGATCTTGAAGAGCTCGACGGTCGTCACGGCAGCGGATACGGCTTGCTGTTGACCAACACCGCGCCCTGCAGCGCGATGGTGATCGCCCGGATGCCGACATTCGCAATGGTGTTGACCTGGACCGTGCCACCCGCAGTGAACGTTGCCGCGCCGAGCGCCTTGAGATTGAGCGCGCCCATCGCGTCCACGGTGACCGCTCCGCCGAGCGACTTGAGGTTGACCAGCCCGCGGCCCTGGATGTTGACCAACCCGCCGCTCTTGATGTTCACGGACCGCCTCGCGCTCAGCGTGAGATCGGTACCGGCCTCGACCGACACCGACCGGCTGCCCTTGATCTTCACCGACCCCTTGCTGTCCACCACGATCTCGGTATTGGTCCGGTCCAGGTTGATGGTCAGCTGCTTGTCGCCGGAGGCCAGCCGGACACCCTGCTTGCGGAGGCCGGTCTTCTGGCTGAGCAGGTCCAGCCGGTTGCCGTCCCGGTCCGAGACGGTGTGCCGGCTCGCCTTCTTGCGCACGGTGTCGTGCAGCGGCACGTCGTTCACGGGCGTCGGCTTGTCCTTGCCGTTGTAGAGCCCGCCGATGACGAAGGGATGGTCGAGGGCTCCCCGGTCGAACGCGACGAGCACCTCGTCGTTGACGTCCATGGGGAAGATGCCGCCGCCGCCGAGGCCGCCCCACTGCACGGTCCGCGTCCAGTCGCTGACATAGCTGTCGTCGAGCCACGGGAACTGCAACCGGACCCGACCCTGCTTGAGCGGGTCGTTCACATCGGTGACCAGGGCGTTGGCCACGCTCGGCAGCCGCGGCGCGCTCTCGGCGCCACCTGAGGCGAGCCCGTACAGCGACCTCCACTGCCGCCCGCTGACCGTCACCCACGCCTCGTAGTGCCGGCCGTCGCCGAACACATGCCGCACGGACGTCGCCGTGTACTTGCCCTCGAAGGGCTCCCCGACGTCCGACAGCGTCACCGGAACCCCCGGGCGCAGCTTGGGGTTTCCGCGCGCGACGACCTCCATCTCGGCGAACGAGGAGGTGAGGTCGTCGGCGAGGGCGTCGGCGGCGAACTTCACCTCGTTCTGCCGGTCGTACGGCGTGCCCGTCTCGACCAGCTTGGCCGGCTTGAACTTGCCGGCCGCCGCGCCGGGTGTCGTGCCGATGCCGATGCCCGGGTTGTCGGTGGCGGGCGCGGTCGCCGTCAGCTTCTTCTTCGTCGTGACGTCCCAGCCCCGCGACTCGACCTTGCCGACCTGGTCGGCGGCGGTGACGGCGGACCGCAGCCGCAGGATGTCGTGCCCCGCCTGGAGCACGAACGGGCTCCGGTCGCCGTCGGTCTTCGGCGAGGGCGCCCCGGACGACGGCTTCGGCTTCACGAACTGGAACTTGCCGTCCGCGTCGACGGACATCACCATCTCGTTCTCGTCGGCGAGCCGGGCGAGGAAGTCCCAGTCGGTGACGTTCGACTGGCTGATGAACTCGTACACCGTCTTCGTCGACTGCACCCGCCCCACGGGCACCCCGCCCTGCGCGGCGAGCTTGCGCGCGATGTCCGACGCGCTCTGGTTGCGGTAGGCGGCCACCCGGCGGCGCCGCAGCAGCCGGTGCCCGAGGTCGTAGCCGCGGATCACGGTGAAGGTGCCGGTGCCGTCGTAGTCGGCCTCCAGACCCGTGACCTCGCCGGTCAGCAGCGGGTCGGCGGCGCCCTGGCCGTCGGACACCGGCGTGATGACCACCGGCGTGCCGAAGGTGACCTTCAGATCGCGCAGGAGGATCCGGTACGGGTCCCGGAAGGTCAGCCGGAACGCGGCCGGCACCCCGGCGCCCTGGTCGACGTAGCTGTCGACCAGCGCCCGGGCGAAGTCGGGCGGCACCTTGGCGCCCCCGAGCTTCACCTCGACGACGTTGGAGAACGCGGACTGCACCATTACGGACGTACCTCCTCGGCGGCGGGCAGTACCAGTTCCGCACCGGCCGGCAGCCGGGACGGGTCGTCGATGCCGTTGGCCTCGGCGATCGAGCGCCAGGCGGCGGCGTTGCCGTACTCCCGCCAGGCCAGCGACTGCAGCGAGTCGCCCGCCACGACCCGGTGCACGCGCTGCGCGGTGAGCGCGCCCGACGTCGGGTTCTGCCTCTTGGTCTTGCTGGGGATCTCGTGCAGCTGGAGCCGGCAGGTGGCCCGGATGGGCACGCCCGTCGTGCCGAAGAGGGAGTACGTCGCCTCCACCGAGCTCACGTACGCCGTGAACCGGGCCGTGGAGAACGACCCCCACTGGAACACCACCCAGGGCGGCGACGGCTGCTTCGCGGCGATGCTGGCGTTGGTCACCTCGCAGCAGGCGAGCAGCGACTCCACCTTCTTCAGCACGGTGTTGCCGGCCGGCTTGGCGGAGGAGTCCAGGAAGATCTCCACGCTCATCTCACGCGCCTCGGCGCCCATGAACTCCGGCAGGGAGCCGTCCCGTTCGATCTGCGCGGGCGTCGACTTCCACTGGGCGCGGCGGGTCAGGGACAGCTGCGCGGGATTGAAGTCGAAGCCGAAGGTCTTGATGATCCCGCCGGGCGTGGTGCTCTTGCCGACGGGGGGCTCGTGAATCGCGAGCGTCGCCTTGACGAGGCTCTTTCCGGCGCCCTTGCTGCTGGCTCGTGCCATGTCTCCGTGCCGCCCCTTCAGTCCGTGAACCCGTGGTGGGCGATCTCCAGGACCTCGGTCGCCACGGCCGGGTTGGCGGGGTCCAGGCTGGGACCGCTCCAGCTCACCGGCAGTACGTCGATCAGCCCCCAGCGGGCCACCTCCGAACCGTCCGCGCGCAGCGCCGCGATCTGGGCGGTGGGCCGCTTGATCCCGGTCTGCACAGACGAGATCCACTTGGCCACTTTCGTGGTGTCCGGGGTGAGGGGGCGGGTCAGCCGGATGGTGGAGAAGGTGACACGGGTGGGCAGCTGCCAGACGAACCCGTTGTTGCCGCCCTCCTGGCGCTGCTCGACCTCCACCTGGGACGACAGCCCTTCGCATCCGTTGAAGTAGCCGAGGCTCTCACCGTCGATGCTGAGGGTGAACCAGATGGTGGAGCCCGGGTCCTGGCGGGACATCGAGGGCCTTTCTGTATCAGTGGCGGGGGTCGCGGAGTCTGCCGATCCGCTCGCGGTCCATGCGGAGTTCCGTGCGTATCAGCCGGGTGATGCGGCCGATGAGGCGGTGGACCAGCTCGTCGAGCTGGAAGTCGGTGAGCTCACGGGGGTCGAAGCCGCCGTTGGGGATCTCTGTGTAGGCGGGTGGGGGTGGTTGGTTCGCGGACGCGGACGCGGACGCGGATGTGGGTGCGGGTGCGGGTGCGGAGTCCGAGTACGGGGGTGGGGGGTTGGGGCTCTGGTGTGGTGAGGGGGGTGTGTACGGGGGTGGTGCGGTCTGGGCTGTGAGGGTGTCGGCGATGGTGGCGGCCGCGGCTGCCGCGAGGGCGCCGGTGGTGTTCTTGGGGGCGTTCTTGGTGGTGGTCTTCGGCTTCTTCCAGAAGCGCTGGACTACGGGGAGGGGGGAGGTGGGGGTGTAGGGGGCTGGGGGCGTCGGCGCTGGGCTCACGGGGGCGCCCAGGGGGGAGTGGCGGGGCGTGGTGGGGAGCGGGGCCGGGGCCGCCGGCTGCTGGGGTGAGGCGGTGGGCAGTGGGGTGATCGGGGCGCCGAGGCCGAGGCGGGGTGTGTGGGTGTGCGTGTGGCGTGGGGCGGTGGGCTGTGCGGGGTCGGTTGCCGTGCGGCGGTCGGCTGAGGGGGTGGTGGGAGGGAGTGCCGCTCGCTGAACGGTGCGCACTGACGGTGGAGCGACGGGGGCTTTGGCAGTGGGGGGTGCGGGAGGGGTGGCGTGGGGCGGTTGCTGTGGTTCGGGGCTCGGTTCGGGGCTCGTGGGGGAGGGCGAGATGTCAGTGGGTGCCGGGGTAGGCCTGTCGACAGGAGGGCGTGGTGGTGCGGTGGGGGTGCCCGGCGGCGGTGTGGGCGTGGTGGCCTGTTGGCGTTGGACCGTTGGGGCGGGATGGTCTGACGGTGGTGTGGAGGTCGGGTGGCTGTCCCGGCCGGGTGTCGGTGCCGTGTTGTCGGTGGGTGACGTCGTAGCGGTGTTGTCCGGCCGCGTGCGGCGTGGCGCTTGGGCGGGGGCGGTCGGGGAGTGGGCCGGTCCGGTGCCCGGGGTGGTGGATGACGGCTGCGGTCGGGTGTGGGTGGCCTGTCGGCGTTGGACGGACGGGATCGGTGCGGCTGTGGCGTGAGCCGTGCTGTGCGGGTGCGGGGACTTGCCCGGCGTCGAGTCCGTACTGACCGACTGGGTGGGCCCTTGCGCCCCGGCCGGTCCTGACGGCGGCGTCACCGCACCCGGCCGGGGCACGGGCCCCTTCGGCTGCGTGAGTGCTGCCTCCGCAGCCGGGCTGTTCGTCGTACGGCTCGTGGGGGCCGGGCCCGAGGGGACAGTGTCGCGTCGGTCGGCGGTGTTCGGGGCGTCGCCATGGCCGGAGACCGCGCGCTGCACAGGGGCCGGGGCTGCTTGGCGGGGCGGGGGTGTGTCAACTGCCGGCGTCCGCCGCGTTGCCGGGAGCGTGCGGCGCTGTACGGGTGCCGCTCCTGCCTGAGTCCTCGTCAGGGAGTCGGGCCGGGACGGCCGGCTCGCCGGAACGGGTGTCACGTGGAGGCCAGGAACGGGGAGCGGTGCGGCGAACTCCGCCCTGGCGGGCGGCGGCATCGGAGACACCACGGGAACCGAGGGAGCAGCCGAAGCTACGGGAGTTGTCGAACGGGCGGTCGCCCCACGTGCGGCTGCCGGAGCCGGCCGCGAACCGCCACCCGAAGGTGCGGAGCTGCTGCCTCTACCCAGCCGCTGGACCACGGGCGCGTGCGCACCGGCAGCCCTCGCGCCCCGGCCGGCCTCCGCACTCGCGGCAGGCCCCGGGGCCATACGGGCTTCCGCCCCGCCGCCGACATGCTCAGGGCCTCCATGGGTGCCTGAGGCCCCGACAGTCTTGGAGGCCCCGGCACCCTGCGACGCCTCGGAAAGCCCCGAGGCCGGGGGAGTCTTAGAGCCTCCGGCAGCTTTCGGTGCCCCGGCACGTTTTGAAGCTCCGGGAGTCCCCGAGGTTCCGGGAGCCTCCGAGCTCCTGGCTCCCTTCGAGGCCGCAGGAGTTCGCGAGGCTCCGAGGGTGTTCGATCCTCCGGCACCTTCCAGTGCCCCGGGGGCCCCAGAGGCCCCGGCATCCTTCGATGCCCCGGGAGTCCCTGAAGGCCGGAGGGCCTCCGAGTTCCCGGCTCTCTTCGAGGCCGCAGGAGTTCGCGAGGCTCCGGGGGTGTTCGATCCTCCGGCACCCTCCAATGCCCCGGGAGCCTTTGCGGCCCGAGCATCCTTCGATGCCCCGGGAAGCCCCGAAGCCCGGGGAACCTCCGGCCTCTCGGCATCCTTCAAAGCCCTGGGAGTTCCCGAGGCCCCGGGAGCCTTTGCTCCTCCGGCACCTTCCGATCCTCCGGCACCCTTCAATGCCCTGGGGGCCCCAGAGGCCCCGGCATCCTTCGATGCCCCGGTGGGAATTGCCGAAGCCCGGGGGTCCTGCGAGCTGCTGGCACCCTTCGGGGCCTCCGGAGTTGCCGAGGCTCCGGCAGCCTTTGCTCCTACGGAACCCTCCGATCCTCCGGCACCCTTCAATGCCCTGGGACCCCCAGAGGCCCCGGCATCCTTCGATGCCCCGGCGGGAATTGCCAATGCCCGGGGGACCTGCGAGCTGCCGGCACCCTTCGAGGGCTCCGGAGTTGCCGAGGCTACGGGAGCCTTCGCTCCTCTGGCACCCTTCGCTCCTCTGGCACCCTTCGCTCCTACGGCACCCTCCGAGCCTCCGGCACCCTTCAACACCCCGGGGGCCCCAGAGGCCCTGAGAATCCTTGAACCCCAGGAAACTGTCGAACCCTCGGAGCCCTCCGCCCCCGAAGGCACCCCCGAGCCCCCCGAAACTCCAGCAGCACCCCCAGACCTGGCGGGACCGGTACCCGAACCAGCACCAGCCCGAGCCCCGTCAGCCCCAACCGCCCTCGCCGGAATCTCCCGCAACGGCACCGCAGGTGCCCGCTGTACCACCGGCTCCGGGCCGGTCAACGGCAAGGTTCCCGTGGGGCGTTCGAGGCCGAACACCGGTCGGCCCGACGTCGGGTGTGAGAGGTCGCCGAGCAGTGTGCGCGACTGCCCGTCGAGGACCGAGGGCGACGCCGTGCCCGCGAAGGTCGGGTTCTGCCACGTAGGCAGGCGCCCGCCGAACCCCGCGTCGGCGACCCCGGCCTCCCGCTCGGAGGCCAGGGCCCGCTGGATCGCCGGCAGCCTCGACCAGGCGGCGCTCACCACGGGGCCGGCACCCGTACCGGCACCCGGACTCGTGTCCGTACCGGTGGCCGCACCCGTACTCGCGGAACCACCGCCCACCGGTACCGCCTCAGCGGCAGCGACCCCGTCGCCACCCTCAAGCCCGCCGTCCCGCCGTCCCCGCAACCGGTCCAGGAACCCCATGCCTCAGTCCTCCGCCCCGGCCCGCGTGACCAGGGACGCGATCTCGGCCGTGTAGCGGCGGCGGTCGCGGTGTTCCAGGTCCAGGATGTCGTCCATGCTCCAGTGGAAGTGGTAGGCGACGTACGCGATCTCCTCGTGCAGCCGGTCGGTCGCGTACGTCACGATTCCCCCAGGCGGCTCCCGCCGAGTTCCACCTCGAAGGGCTCCGCGCAGTGCGGGCACTCCACGGCCGCGCGGGTGTGGCCCTCCGCGTTGATCTGGCGGTAGAAGTCCTGGAGGAAGGCGAGGTCCGAGGCGAACATGTTCTCCACGGTCCCGTCGTGCACATTCGGCAGCGTGCCGAGCCGGGTGATCACCCGGCCCAGCAGCACGACCGACAGGAACGCCGGGTTCTCCTGCACCCGTACGTCCCGCAGCGGCACGAGTTCGTCCCGGGCCGTCGACAGGCGCATCACACCGTCGCGGTGGACGGTGCCCGACTCGTCGACGTACCCGCGCGGCAGCTGGAAGGGGAACTCGGTGCGCAGTTCGTACTGTTGCTGCGGCGCGGCCTG
>NZ_JBSHKH010000051.1:0-52721 GCF_053643595.1 Streptomyces sp. NPDC055506
CCTCCAGGGCTTCAGGGATCAGCGCGCGCGCAGCGCGGCGACGGCGACCACCGCGGGCACCGTGACGAGCAGGACGAAGGTGAGGGGCGACATCGTGTTGCTCGTCCGCCGTGGCCGCGGCGCGGCGCGATACCGCGGGTAGTGCACGGGCGAGGCGGACGGACGCGGGGTCGGTGCGGCCGACGGTTTCGGTGCCGGGGGAGGGGGCGGCGGTGGCACGGGCCTGAGGGTCGGCGAGGGCGGGGGCACCACCGGGCGTGGTGCGGGCGGAGGCGGTGGAGGCGGCGGCTCGGGCCTGGCCGTGGGCCTCGGCTTCGGAGGCGGTGGCGTCGGGTCCGGAGACGGACTCGGCGTCGGCTTCGGCGGCGGGGGTGTCGGAGTCGGTGTGGGCGTAGGAGTCGGCGTGGGCGTAGGCGTCGGTGTGGGTGTCGGGCACGGCGGCTTGGTCGGCCAGGTCTTGCTCCCGGCGTACGCCACCGCCTTCGTGCCGTCCGGCCCCGTCGAGGCGTACGCGCAGGCGGTGGCCACCGCCACTGAACCCGGTGCGCCGACGAGCGCCCACGTCAGCGCCGCCACCGCCAAGGCCCGTACGGCGACGGCGGGTTGGATCGAGGAGGGTCCATACACGACGAAGATCATGAGCCCTGTTCCGCCGGGACGTGCCGGAGCGCAAGGGGATTGCCCCGAAAGAGGGATATCCGGGTGCCGTGGGTTTGATCTGCGCTCCCCCGCGAGGAGCCCGGCATGCACGTGCGTACGACGGCGGAGGGCGCTCCTCACAGGTTCCGGAAAGAAATTTGGCCGGTCGTTGAACACAATCGCCGTCCCCGTGCGTACTCATGGCCGTGCGGCGGCGCAGCAGGGCGCTGCAACACCCTTGCGATTATGGGGAGTTGACGATGAAGACCTCCTGGCGGAGCGCCTCACTCGTGGCGAGCGCCGCGGCGGTCCTGGCGCTGACGACGGCGTGCGGTCAGGACAGCCCTCCGGCGGCCAGCCAGAACGTGGGTGCCACGGCGGCGCCCGGGGACTACGGAAGCATCGGCGCGGGCGCCGGGACCGCCGGTGCGGGCGGCACCGCGAGCAGCCCGGCTGCCGTGCCGAGCGCTTCCAGCCCGTCCAACCCCGCGGGCAAGCTGTCCGTGTCCACCGCCGATGAGATCGGCAAGGTGGTGACCGACAGCCTCGGCCTCACCCTGTACCGGTTCGACCAGGACACCGAGCAGCCGCCCAAGTCGAACTGCGACGGCGACTGTGCCAAGACCTGGCCTCCGGTTCCCGCGGACGACGCCGAGGCCGGTGAGGGCATCGACAAGGCGCTGCTCGGCTCGGTCACCCGGTCCGACGGCATCAAGCAGCTGACCGTCGGCGGCTGGCCGGCCTACCGCTACGCCAAGGACGTCAACGCCGGTGACGTCAAGGGCCAGGGTGTGGGCGGCAAGTGGTACGCGCTGGCTCCCGACGGCAAGAAGGCGCAGGAGGGTGGCGCGGGCGCCGCCGGTGGCGGCGGGGCCGAGGCGCAGGCCGGCCTTTCCACCCGTGAGGACCCCAAGCTCGGCGAGATCGTCGTCGACAAGAACGGCATGACCGTCTACCGGTTCAAGAAGGACGAGGCCTGGCCCAAGCCGGTCTCGAACTGCAGCGGCGAGTGCCTGAAGAAGTGGCCGCTCGTGGAGCCCGTCGACTTCGCCGACACCAAGGGCATCCAGGAGAAGGGCTACATGATCTTCGACCGGACCGACGGCAAGGGCAAGCAGCAGACGATCAACTGCTCGCCGATCTACACCTTCGCCGGCGACAAGGCTCCGGGCGACACCAACGGCCAGGGCGTGGGCGGTACTTGGTTCGCCGTGCGCCCCGACGGAAAGCTGGTCGGCGCGTCGGAGAAGTAGAGAAACCTCCCCAGGGTTGATCAGCTCGTCCACCCGGCGGCGTTGACCCGGTCCGCCCCTCCGTGCCCCACGGAGGGGCGGACCGTTTTGCCGTGCTTCACCTGAACTCATCGAATTCTCAACACTCTTCCCCTTCCGAACCGGAACTCTCCGGAATGCCTCGAACACTGTTCGTCATATGTTCGAAGGGCATGCGGGCGGGTATCAATTCGGCACGTGCCGCAGGCAGTGACCGGGAACGGATGGTCAATTTCCGTTTCGGGTCGCTCCATTGGCGGGCGATCAGTAGCCTCTGCTCGAACACCGGATCGCCTACGCCTTGGAGAGATAGATGGAGCGTCCCGCCTGGGCCCCACGGAGCATCGACATCTCGGTGCCCTCCGTTTCCCGGATGTACGACTTCTATCTGGGCGGATCGCACAACTTCGAGGTAGACCGGGAAGCGGCCCGCAGGGCCATGGAGTTCCTGCCGGGACTCCCCAAGATCATGCAGGCGAACCGGGCGTTCATGCGTCGCGCCGTGCGCTACGCGGCCGACGAGGGCATCACCCAGTTCCTGGACATCGGCTCCGGCATCCCCACCTTTGGCAATGCGCACGAGGTGGCCCAGGCCGCCTGTCCGGGCGCGCGCGTGGTGTACGTCGACCACGACCCGGTGGCCGTGGCGCACAGCCAGGCGGTCCTTGAGGGCAACGACGGCGCGGGCGTCGTCGCCGCGGATCTCCGCAAGCCCCAGGACATCCTGGGCAGCCCCGAGGTGGAGCGGCTGATCGACCTGAATCAGCCAGTGGCTCTGCTCCTCGTTGCCATACTTCACTTCGTGGAAGACGAGGACGACCCGTACGGGGCGGTGGCAGAGCTGCGGGACGCGCTCGCGCCCGGCAGCCTGCTCGTGCTCACCCATGCCTCCTACGAGGGGATCCCGCTGCCGCCGGAGCGGGCCGGGGGCGCGGTGGACGTGTACGAGGAGATCCGCAACCCGCTGATCATGCGCTCGCGCGAGGAGATCGCGCGGTTCTTCGAGGGGTACGACATGGTGGAACCCGGACTGGTGGCGATGCCGCGCTGGCGGCCCGACACCGCACCGGAGGACGAGGATCCTTACGCGTTCTCCGGTTTCGCGGGCGTGGGGCGTACGGCGTGATCGCGGAACCGGACGGGCCGGAGGACAGACTGCGCAGATTCGCGACGATCTGGAGCCGGGCGGTCTACCCGGTGACCTCGACGTCGTCGACCCGCCCGGAGTTCGAGGAGCAACTGCTGCCGCTGGCCCGCCGGCTGAGCGAGGCGCTGGTGGCCCGGGCCTTCGACTCCGACGAGGGCAGGGCCGTGGGCGCCGCGCTCGTGGACGCGCACTGCACCGACCCCGAGGCACTCAGCCACACCCTGGACTGCGTGGACGCCTACCTGGTCCTGTACTGCGGCGGCGACGGTGACCAGGAGGACCTGCGGGCGCGCTGCGCGCGACTCCAGCACGCGATGTCCGCCGGCTTCGCCCGGGCGCTGCGCGAGCGGACGCTGGCCGAACAGGAGGCGATCGCCGAGGCGGCCCTCCAGGCGCAGGGCGTGGTGGCGCAGGCCCTGCACGCGAGCGAGGCGCGGTTCCGGGCGGTCTTCGAGGGCGCGGCCATAGGCATCGGCATGGCGGACCTCGAAGGCAACATCCTCCAGGTCAACGGCGCGCTGCTGCGCATGTTCGGGATCTCCGAGCAGGCGTTGCGCAGCCGCAACGTCATGGAGTGGACCCACCCCGACGACGCGCCGCAGACCTGGCGGCTCTACGACGAGCTCGTACGCGGCGAGCGTGAGCACTACCACGTGGAGAAGGCGTTCTACCGCCCTGACGGAACGGTCCTGTGGACCAATCTGACGGTCTCCCTGCTGCGCGACGCCGACGGCGAACCGCAGTATCAGCTCGCCCTCATGGAGGACACCACCGAGCGGCGGCTGCTCAACCTGAGGCTGCGCTACGAGGCCACACACGACGCGCTGACCGGCCTGCCGAACCGCACCTTCTTCTTCGAGCGCCTGGAGAAGGCACTGGGCGCCGGGGAAGGCCAGCGGTTCGGGCTGTGCTACCTCGACCTCGACGGCTTCAAGACCGTCAACGACAGCCTGGGCCACGCGGCCGGTGACCGGATGCTGGTGGAGGTCGCCGACCGGCTGCAGTCCTGCGCCACCGCGCCCGGCGAGATGGTCGCCCGGCTCGGCGGGGACGAGTTCGTGGCGCTGACCACCGGCCCCGACACCCAGCGCGAGGTCGACGAGCTCGCCGGCCGCATCATGAACGCGCTGCTCGCGCCGATCAGCGTCGACGGCAGGGAGCTGACCGTGCGCGGCAGCATCGGCATCGTCGAAGGCCCGGCAGGGGAGCGCAGCCCGGCTGAGGTGCTGCGCAGCGCCGACATCACCATGTACCGGGCCAAGTCGGCGGGCGGCAACCGCTTCGAACTCGCCGACCCCGAGGCCGACGCCCGCGCCATCACCCGGCACGGACTGACCACGGCCCTGCCCACCGCGCTGGAGCGGGGCGAGTTCTTCATCGAGTACCAGCCGCTGGTCCACCTCGGCGACGGCAGCGTCCGGGGAGCCGAGGCCCTGGTGCGCTGGCTGCACCCGCAGCACGGCGTGCTCGGCCCGGACCGCTTCATCCCGCTCGCCGAGCACACCGGGCTGATCGTGCCGCTGGGCCGCTGGGTCCTGGAACAGTCCGTACGCCAGGCCCGCGAGTGGCGGGAACTGCACGGCGGCGCCGAGGCCGTGGGCCCGCTGCGGATCAACGTCAACCTCTCGCCCTGCCAGCTGACCCACCCCGGTCTGGTGCAGGACACCGTAGACATCCTGGAACGCACCGGCATCGAACCGGACGCGCTCTGCCTGGAGGTCACGGAGTCAGCGCTGATCGGCGCGGACGACGACCTGCTGAAGCCGTTGCGCCGGCTGGCGGAGATGGGTGTCGACATCGCCCTGGACGACTTCGGGACGGGCTACTCCAACCTCGCCAACCTGCGCCGCCTCCCGGTCAGCATCCTCAAGCTGGACCGCTCCTTCACCCAGAGCATGCAGCAGTACCCGGCCGACCCCGTCGACCTCAAGATCGTCGAGGGCATCGTCTCCCTGGCCCACAGCCTGGACCTCGCGGTCACGGTCGAGGGCGTGGAAACGGGGGCCCAGGCCGAACAACTCCGCATCCTGGGCTGCGACACAGCCCAGGGCTGGTACTACGCAAGGCCGGGCCCGCCGGAGAGGCTGCACGAACTGGCACTTGTGGACGCCACGGGTTAAGTCGGCTTTCTTGGGGGCGCGGGGAACTGCGCGAGCAACCACAACGCACCCGCACCCCCGAACGACGCTCACGCCCCACGGCGCTCCGGAAAGGTCACCGCTCCAACAACATCCGCTGAAGCTCCCGCGCGGCCCGAGGCGGAGCCACATCACTACGATGCGCCAACGCGATCGTGCGATGCAGCCCGGGCCGCGCCAGCGGAGTCACCCGCAACCCACGCCCCGACCTGGCCGCGACCATCCGCGGCACCACCGCGACCCCCAACCCCGCCCGCACAAACCCCAGCACCGCATCCATCTCCCCACCCTCCACCGCGAAGTCCGGCTCAAATCCCTCGGCCCGACACGCGGCAACGGTCAGCTCCCGCAAGTCGTACCCGTGCCGGAACATCACCAGCCGCTCCCCCTCCAGATCGGCGACCCGCACGGTACGCGAGCCCCGGCCCGGCCTCGCCGCGTCGGGTGAGGAGACCACCACAAGATCCTCCCGCAGCAGCTCCACCGTGGTCAGCGCCGGCGACGGCGTCGGCAGCGGCAGCACGACCAGCGCCAGATCCAGCGCGCCCCGGGCCAGCTCCCGCACCAGATCATGAGAGCCGCCCTCCTCGATCAGCAGCCGGATCCCCGGGTAGCGATCATGGAACGCGCGCAGCACATCCGGCAGCAGCCCCGTGCACACACTCGGCGTCGCCCCCAGCCGCACCCGCCCCCGCCGCAGCTGCGCCAGCTCCTGCACCTCCTGCCGCGCCGTGTCCGCGTCGGCCAGGATCCGCCGGGCCAGCGGCAGCAGCGCCTCTCCGGCGTCCGTGAGAGTGATGTTGCCGCGGGCCCGCCGGAACAGGTCCGCGCCCAGTTCCCGCTCCAGCGCCTTGATCTGCTGCGACAACGACGGCTGCGCGACATGGACCAGATCGGCGGCCCGGGTGAAGTGCCGGGTCTCGGCGACGGCCACGAAGTACTGGAGCTGCTGGAACTGCATACTCGTACGATAGCCCCGGCCTATGGAATCAAGCCGGACCATGTCTTGGACCGATCGGTCGCGGGTCCGTAGCGTTCTGGCCATGGCTCTGGCAACGCGGACGGACCGACGGCCGTCCCTGGCACGCACCGTGTGGGACTCCACCCTCGGCAAGAAGACCGTGATGGCGGTCAGCGGGCTGATCATGCTGCTGTACCTGGTCGTCCACATGATCGGAAACCTGAAGATCTTCTTCGGGGCCGGCGAGTTCAACGACTACGCGCACTGGCTGCGGGTCGTCGGCGAGCCGTTCATGCACTACGAGTGGACGCTCTGGCTCGTCCGGATCGTGCTGGTCGTCGCCGTCGTCGCGCACGCCACCTCGGCGTACCAGCTCAGCCGCCGCGACATCAGGGCACGGCCCAGCAAGTACGTGCACAAGAAGCCGCGGGCCTCCTACGCCACGCGCACCATGCGCTGGGGCGGCATCATCCTCGGGCTGTTCATCGTCTGGCACATCCTGGACCTGACGACCGGCACCGTGCACTCCGGCGGCTTCCAGGAGGGCCGTCCGTACCAGAACGTCGTGGACACCTTCTCCACCTGGTACGGCAACGTCGTCTACATCGTCGCGATGCTCGCGCTCGGCCTGCACATCCGCCACGGCTTCTGGAGCGCCGCCCAGACCCTCGGCGTCGGCAGCCGCAGCCGCGACCGCGCCCTGAAGGCCACTGCCGACATCCTCGCGCTGCTGCTCACCGCCGGCTTCATCGCCGTACCCGTGGGCGTCATGACCGGATTGGTGAGCTGACATGTCTGCCTACGCCGAATACACGACCGGCGAACCGGTCGTCGACACCAAAGCCCCCGCCGGGCCTGTCAACGAGCGCTGGGACAAGCGCCGCTTCGAGGCCAAGCTGGTCAACCCCGCCAACCGGCGCAAGCACACGGTGATCGTGGTGGGGACGGGTCTGGCCGGCGGCTCCGCGGGCGCCACCCTCGCCGAACAGGGCTACCACGTCGTCCAGTTCTGCTACCAGGACTCGCCGCGCCGCGCCCACTCCATCGCCGCGCAGGGCGGCATCAACGCCGCGAAGAACTACCGCAACGACGGCGACTCCATCCACCGGCTGTTCTACGACACGGTCAAGGGCGGCGACTTCCGGGCCCGCGAGTCCAATGTCCACCGGCTCGCCCAGATCTCCGTCGAGATCATCGACCAGTGCGTCGCCCAGGGCGTGCCGTTCGCCCGTGAGTACGGCGGACTGCTCGACACCCGCTCCTTCGGCGGCGTCCAGGTGTCGCGCACGTTCTACGCCCGCGGCCAGACCGGCCAGCAGCTCCTCCTCGGCGCCTACCAGGCCCTGAGCCGGCAGATCGCCGCCGGGAACATCGAGATGCACCCGCGTACCGAGATGCTCGACCTGATCGTCATCGACGGCAAGGCGCGCGGGATCGTGGCCCGGGACCTCATCACCGGCCGCGTCGACACCTACTTCGCGGACGCCGTCGTCCTCGCCAGCGGCGGCTACGGCAACGTCTTCTACCTGTCGACCAACGCCATGAACTCCAACGCCACCGCCATCTGGCGGGCCCACCGGCGCGGCGCGTACTTCGCCAACCCCTGCTTCACCCAGATCCACCCCACCTGCATCCCGCGCACCGGCGACCACCAGTCCAAGCTGACGCTGATGAGCGAGTCGCTGCGCAACGACGGGCGCATCTGGGTGCCGAAGGCGAAGGGGGACCAGCGGCCCCCGAACGAGATCCCCGAGGAAGAGCGCGACTACTACCTCGAGCGGATCTATCCGTCCTTCGGCAATCTCGTGCCGCGTGACATCGCCTCCCGTGCCGCGAAGAACGTCTGCGACGAGGGCAGGGGCGTCGGCCCCGGCGGCCAGGGCGTGTACCTGGACTTCGCCGACGCGATCGACCGGATGGCCCGCAAGGCCGTAGAGGCCAAGTACGGCAACCTCTTCGACATGTACCAGCGGATCACCGACGAGGATCCGTACCGGGTGCCGATGCGGATCTATCCCGCGGTGCACTACACGATGGGTGGCCTGTGGGTCGACTACGACCTCCAGACCACCGTCCCCGGGCTGTTCGCGATCGGCGAGGCCAACTTCTCCGACCACGGTGCCAACCGGCTCGGCGCCTCCGCGCTGATGCAGGGCCTGGCCGACGGCTACTTCGTGCTCCCGGCGACCATCAACGACTACCTGGCCCGCAACCCGCACCAGGAACCGGTCACCGGGGCACACCCCGTCGTCCAGGAGGTGCTGGCCGAGACTCAGGACCGGATCAACCTGCTCCTCGCCGTCGACGGCGACCGCACGCCCGACTCCTTCCACCGTGAGGTCGGCGAGCTGATGTGGGAGTTCTGCGGCATGGCCCGCACGGACTCCGGCCTGCGCAAGGCCCTGGAGCGCATCCCGCAGATCCGGGAGGAGTTCTGGCGGCGGATCAAGGTGCCGGGCACCGGCGAGGAGTTCAACCAGTCGCTGGAGAAGGCCAACCGCGTCGTCGACTACCTGGAGCTGGCCGAGCTGATGTGCCTCGACGCGCTGCACCGCGCCGAGTCCTGCGGCGGCCACTTCCGCGAGGAGTCCCAGACGCCCGACGGCGAGGCCGCCCGCAAGGACGAGGAGTTCGGGTACGCGGCCGCCTGGGAGTTCACCGGCACCGGCGAGGCCCCGGCCCTGCACAGGGAAGACCTGGCCTTCGAGTACGTCCACCCCACTCAGCGGAGCTACGCATGAAGCTCACCCTGCGCGTCTGGCGGCAGCGGAACGCCGACGCCGACGGCACGATGTCCACCTACCAGGTGGACGACATCTCGCCCGACATGTCCTTCCTGGAGATGCTCGACACGCTCAACGAGGAGCTCATCCTGCGGGGTGAGGACCCCGTGGCCTTCGACCACGACTGCCGTGAGGGCATCTGCGGTGCCTGTTCGCTCGTGATCAACGGGGACGCGCACGGGCCGGAACGCACCACGACCTGCCAGTTGCACATGCGGTCCTTCGAGGACGGCGACACGATCGACATCGAGCCGTGGCGGGCGTCCGCCTTCCCGGTCATCAAGGACCTGGTCGTGGACCGGTCCGCCTTCGACCGGATCATCCAGGCCGGCGGCTACATCACCGCGCCGACGGGCGCGGCTCCGGAAGCGCATGCCACGCCGGTGCCGAAGCCGGACGCCGACCTCGCCTTCGAGCACGCGGAGTGCATCGGGTGCGGGGCGTGTGTGGCGGCCTGTCCCAACGGGGCGGCGATGCTGTTCACGTCCGCCAAGGTCAACCATCTCAATGTGCTGCCGCAGGGGGCGCCCGAGCGGGAGACGCGGGTGCTGGACATGGTGGAGCAGATGGACGAGGAGGGCTTCGGCGGCTGCACCCTCGCCGGGGAGTGCGCCACCGCCTGTCCCAAGGGAATTCCCCTCATGTCCATCACCAGCATGAACAAGGAGTGGCTGCGGGCCACGCGGAGGGTCGCCAAGCAGTAGTTCAACAGGCGCACACCCGCACTCCGGGCACTCGTCACGCGCAGGACAGGCGGCATGGGCACAACAGTGGGCGGCGGCACCGCTCGCCGCCTCCGGCCCGTGACCAGGAGAGAGCCATGACCGGCGTACTGACCGTCGACCGCCCCGCGCAGCCCACGGCCCCCACCCGCTACACCGTCGCCCTCGCCCGGAACGAGGAGGACGTGCGTGCCGCGCAGCGGCTGCGGCACGACGTCTTCGCAGGGGAGCTGGGCGCCCTGCTGACCGGCCCGCAGCCGGGACTCGACGTCGACTCCTTCGACGCGTACTGCGACCACCTGCTCGTCCGCGAGGAGACGACCGGCCAGGTCGTCGGCACCTACCGGCTGCTGCCGCCGGAGCGCGCGGCGGTCGCCGGGCGACTGTACTCCGAGAGCGAGTTCGATCTGACCTCCCTCGGCGGGATCCGGCCGGAACTCGTCGAGGTCGGCCGCTCCTGTGTGCACCCCGACCACCGCGACGGCGCGGTCATCAGCCTCATCTGGGCCGGTATCGCCCGCTACATGGTCGACCGCGGCCACGAGTGGCTCGCCGGCTGCTGCTCCATCCCGCTGGCCGACGGCGGCGCTCTCGCCTCCGCCACCTGGGACCGGGTGCGCGACAAGCACCTGTCGCCGCAGGAGTACCGCGTCCGGCCGCTGCTGCCGTGGACCCCGGGCCCCGCACCCGCCGCCCGCGTCGAACTGCCCGCACTGCTCCGCGGCTACCTGCGCCTCGGCGCCTGGGTGTGCGGCGAGCCGGCCCACGACCCGGACTTCGGCGTCGCCGACCTGTATGTGCTGCTGCCGATGAGCCGGGTCAACTCGCGCTACCTGCGCCACTTCCTCTCCCTCGTACCGGCCTGATGAGCGCCTGGCTGCCCCTCGCGCCCTGCACGCCCCGGGCTTGTGTCGAGCCGGTGGCGAGGGCCGTGCCCTGGGCCGTGCTGCGGCTCGCCGCGGTTGTCCTGCTCCTCCTCGCCGGGATCGTGCTGACGCCGTTCGGCGCACGGATACCGGCGTCCCTGGTCCGGCGGTGGTGCCGGTGGATCGTGCGGGCCGCAGGGGTCCAGGTCCGCATCACCGGCGCCGCCGCCCCCACCGGCGGAGTGCTGCTGGTCGCCAACCACATCTCCTGGCTGGACATCCCGCTGCTGGCCGCCGTACGCCCCGCCCGGATGCTGGCCAAGACCGAAGTGCGGCAGTGGCCCGTCGCCGGGCCGCTGGCCGCGCGCGGCGGTGTCCTGTTCATCGACCGGGACCGGCTGCGGGCCCTGCCGGGCACCGTCGCCCGCATCGCCGAGGTGCTGCGCGAGGGCCGGGCCGTCGGCGTCTTCCCCGAGGGCAGCACCTGGTGTGGCCGCTCCCAGGGGGTCTTCCGCCGGGCCGTCTTCCAGGCCGCCCTGGACGCGGGGGCCGCCGTCCAGCCGGTGCGCCTCCAGTACCGGATCGCCGGCGGGCCCACGAGCACCGCGCCCGCCTTCGTCGGCGACGACACGCTGCCGGCCTCGGTCTGGCGTGTGGTGTCGGCACGCGGACTGGTGGCCGACGTCGACGTACAGGCCGTCATACCCCCGGGTGCCCACCCCGACCGGCGCTCGCTCGCCCGGGCCGCCCAGCCGGCACCGCCCGCACAACCGGCCTGGACACACGCCGCGTTGGTGACCCGGCCGTACGGCGGTATGAAAAATCCGGTGACGGTTCCCGCGCCCGCTGTTACCGTCGCGGCCATGGAGGTCATCAAGCGCACCGAAGCCGCAGCCGCGCGAGCGACCAGCTCACCGGCTGCCGACGCCTGACCTCGTCACCCCCTCCCGGCGGCCGGAAACGGACCGCCAGGACCCCGTACTTCCGTACTCTCCGGCTTCCCTCGCGCGGTTCGTTCCGGTCCCCCTGACCTCAAGGAGACCACCATGGACACGGACCGGACCGTACGGACCTTCAACGACTTCTTCCGCGAGCGCGGGCACCGGCTGATCACCGGCAGCACACTGCTGCCCCCGCCCTCGGAGCCGGTGCTGTTCACCACGGCCGGCATGCAGCCCCTCACGCCGTATCTGCTGGGCCGCCCGCATCCGCAGGGGCGGCGGCTGGTCAACCTCCAGCGCTGCCTGCGCACCACCGACCTGGACGAGATCGGCGACACCACGCACCTGACGGTGTTCGAGATGCTCGGATCCTGGTCACTGGGCGACTACGACCACGCCCAGTCGCTCCGCTGGGGGTACGAACTGCTGCGCGACGGATTCGGCATCCCGCACGAGCGGCTGCACGTCACGGTCTTCGGCGGATCCGAACAGGTCGGCCCCGACACGGATTCGCTGTGCGTCTGGGAGGAGCTGGGGCTGCCGGTGGAACGGGCCGGGGAGGAGAACTGGTGGTCCAACGGCCCGGCCGGCCCGTGCGGCCCCGACTCGGAGATCTTCGTCTGGACCGGCGAGCCCGGCACCCCGCCCCAGGGCACTCCCGGCACCGACCCCCGCTGGACGGAACTCTGGAACCACGTCCACATGCGCTACGAGCGTCACAGCGACGGCACTCTCGTCCCCCTGCGACAGCCCGGCGTCGACACGGGCATGGGGCTTGAACGCCTTGTCGCCGTCCTGCAAGGGCATCGGTCGGTCTACGACACGGACGTCTTCGAACCGTGGATGCGGACCGTGCCCTCGCTGTGGGGCCTGGACGGACCGTCGACCCGCCTGGTCAGCGACCACCTGCGCGCCGGCATCGTGGTGCTCGGCGACGGCGTACGGCCCACGAACACCGGCCGCGGCTACGTCCTGCGCCGACTGATCCGCCGTCTCCTCACCACGCTCGGACGCGGCGACTCCTCCCGCACTCTCGCCGACCTGCCCCCGGAGCCGATCGAGCACACCCTCGACCATTTCCGCCAGTCCGTCGGCGCCGACCTCGTCCGGGAGGTTCTCCTCGACGAGGAACAGCGGTTCGGCAGGCTCCTCGAACGGGGAAGGCGCCTGCTGTCCCGGCCCGAATACCAGGGACCGCTCAGCGAAGAGGACTACGGCTACCTCCACGACACCCACGGCCTGCCCCGGGACCTCGTCGCCGGTCTGCTCGCCGGCCGCTGAAGGGCTACGTCCGCTCCCGGCCGAGCGCCCGGCCCAGATACCGTGCCGTGGCGCCCGGCTCCGCCCGGGCCACCTCCGCGGGCGGCCCCGCCGCCACGATCCGGCCGCCCGCGTCGCCGCCGCCCGGGCCGAGGTCGATCACCCAGTCCGCGCGCGCGACGACGGACATGTCGTGCTCGACGACGATCACGGTGTGCCCGGCGTCGACCAGGCCGTGCAACTGGCGCATCAGGACGTCCACGTCGGCCGGGTGGAGACCGGTGGTCGGCTCGTCGAGGAGGTAGAGCGTGTGGCCCCGCTTGCCCCGCTGGAGTTCGCTCGCCAGCTTGATGCGCTGAGCCTCGCCCCCGGACAGTTCGGTCGCGGGCTGGCCGAGGCGCAGATAGCCGAGGCCCACGTCCAGCAGGGTGGTGAGACTGCGGGCCACGGCCGGGGTGTCCGCGAAGAACTCCGCCGCGCTCTGAACCGTCAGGTCCAGCACCTGCGCGATGTTCCGTCCCCGGTAGGTCACTTCCAGTGTCCCGGGGTTGTACCGGGCCCCGCCGCAGTCCGGGCAGGGCGCGTATGTGCTCGGCAGGAACAGCAGCTCCACGCTGACGAACCCCTCGCCCTGGCAGGTCTCACAGCGCCCGCCCGCGACATTGAAGGAGAACCGGCCGACGCCGAAGCCCCGTTCGCGCGCCCCGTCTGTGGCCGCGAACACCTTGCGCACGACGTCGAAGAGTCCGGTGTAGGTCGCGAGGTTCGAACGCGGGGTGCGCCCGATCGGCTTCTGGTCGACCGAGACCAGCCGGCCCACCCCCGCCGTGTCCGCCCCGTCCTCGGTGATCTCGCCGATGAGCGTGGACTTGCCCGAGCCGGACACCCCTGTGACCGCGGTGAACACGCCGAGCGGGAACTCGGCGGTCACGCCGCGCAGGTTGTGCCGGGTGACCGGGCCGGTCCTCAGCCACCCGCTCGGTTCGCGGACCTCCCGGGCCGGGGCGGGGGAGCGGTCGAACAGATAGCGGGCCGTCGCCGACTCCTCGACGGCGGCCAGCTCCGCCACCGGGCCGCTGTGCAGCACACGACCGCCGTGCTCGCCCGCGTCGGGCCCCACGTCCACCAGCCAGTCGGCGCCGCGTACGACGTCGAGGTGGTGCTCCACCACGAACACCGAGTTCCCGGCCGCCTTCAGCCGCTCCAGCACCGTGAGCAGCGCCTCGGTGTCCGCCGGGTGCAGTCCGGCCGACGGTTCGTCGAGGACGTAGACGACGCCGAACAGGCCGGAGCGCAGCTGGGTGGCGAGGCGCAGACGCTGCAGTTCGCCGGCCGAGAGGGTGGGGGTGGGCCGGTCGAGACTGAGGTAGCCGAGGCCCAGTTCGACGACCGGTGCGATCCGGGAGGTGAGGTCGGCGGTGAGGACCCGGGCGGTCTCCGACGTCGCGTCGAGACCGGCGGCCAGCTCCACCAGCGGCAGCGCCGCCAGCTCCGCGATGGTCCGGCCGCCGAACGTCACCGCCATCGCCTCGGGGCGCAGCCGGCTCCCGCCGCAGGCCGAGCAGGGCGCACTGATCAGGAACCGTTCGGCCCTCGTCCGCAGGGTGGGGCTCTTGGAGTCCGAGAAGGTCTTCATCACGTACCGCCGGGCGCTCATGTACGTGCCCTGGTACGGCCGCTGGATGCGGTCCGCGTCCCGCACCGGGTGCACGGTGACCACCGGCTGCTCGTCCGTGAACAGGATCCACTCCCGGGCCGCGGCGGGCAGCTCCCGCCACGGCCGGTCCACGTCGTGGCCGAGCGCGTCCAGGATGTCCCGCAGGTTCTTGCCCTGCCAGGCGCCCGGCCACGCGGCGATCGCGCCCTCGCGGATCGACAGTGACGGGTCGGGGACCAGCGACTCCTCGCTCGTACGGTGTACCTGCCCGAGCCCGTGGCACTCCGGGCAGGCCCCGGCCGCCGTGTTGGGCGAGAACGCGTCGGAGTCGAGGCGCTCGGCGCCGGGCGGGTAGGTGCCGGCCCGGGAGAACAGCATGCGCAGGGAGTTCGAGAGGTTGGTGACGGTGCCGACGGAGGAGCGCGAGGTGGGGGCGGCGCGGCGCTGCTGGAGCGAGACCGCCGGCGGCAGACCGGTGATCTCCCCGACCTTCGGCGCGCCGACCTGGTGGATCAGCCGGCGCGCGTACGGCGCGACCGACTCGAAGTAGCGCCGCTGGGCCTCCGCGTAGATCGTGCCGAACGCCAGCGACGACTTGCCCGATCCGGACACGCCGGTGAACACGGCCAGCACGTCCCGGGGGATGTCGACGTCGATGCCCTGGAGATTGTGCTCGCGGGCGCCGCGGACGCGTACGTAAAAGTCGTGGGAGGTGTGGGGGTCGTGCATGGGCAGGACTCTAACCGGAGGCGATCGCGGCCAGCCGCCGGTAGGAGTCCAGCAGGGCCTCGCGGTCGTACGTGCTGGTGGTGACCAGGACCTCCTGGGCGCCCGTCTCCTTCAGCAGCGTCTCCAGCTCGTGGGCCACCTGCTCCTCGGTGCCGACGACATGACCGGCGAGCCCGGCCTCGTAGAAGCCGCGCTCCTTGCCGGTCATCGTGAGTGCCTCCACGCGCTCAGCGGGCGACAGGGGAGGGAAGGTGCCGTGGGTTCGGGAGTACGCCATCGCCCAGGCCTCCGGGACCAGCAGCCGCCGGGCCTCCTCGGGGGTGGCGGCCACGGCGACGGTGCCTGAGATGACGACGTACGGCTCCGGCGCCCAGGCGGAGGGGCGGAAGTGGTCGCGGTAGTGGTCGATGCCGCGCCGCATCTTCTCCCGGTTCCGGAGATCACCGATGACCATGGGCAGGCCGGCGCGGGCTGCGATGCCGGCGCCCTCGCCCATGGCCAGCACGAACGGCGGCACGCTCAGACCCTCGGCGGGCCTGGCGTGGACACCGGTGGGGGAGGTGCCCCGGAACCAGCCGAGCAGCTCCCGCAACTGGTCCTCGAAGTCCTTGGCGTCGTCCTTGTCGCGGCCCAGGGCCCTGCGCACTCCGTCCGTGAAGCCGACGGACCGGCCCAGGCCCATGTCGATCCGCCCGGGGAACAGCGACTCCAGCACCCCGAACTGCTCGGCCACGACCAGCGGCCGGTGATTGGGCAGCATCACCCCGCCGGTGCCCACCCGGATCGTCCGGGTCGCGGCGGCGACAGCGGCGGCCAGCACGGTCGGCGCGGAACCGGCGACCCCGGGAACGCCGTGATGCTCCGACACCCAGACCCGGTGGTACCCGAGCCGCTCCAGCTCCCCCGCCAGCCGCACGGTGTCCCGCAGCGCCTCGGGGTGGGTGTGCCCCTCGCGGGTGCGGGAGCGGTCGAGGACGGACAGGCGTACTGGTTCCATACGAGGTTCTACGCCGCACGGGGCCGCCGGTATTCCGCCGCCGCGGCGCGGGGAGCACCGCCGGAAAACCGGGTGACCGTGTCCTGGCAGGTCAGGACAATGGCCCGGTATCCCGTAGTGAAAGGCGGCCGACCGTGAGCGTCCCCAACGTCCTGCTCTCCGGCATCGTCGGATCGACCGCGTACGGACTTGCCCGCGAGGGCTCCGACATCGACCGCCTCGGCATGTTCGCGGCGCCCACCGCGGAGCTGCACGGTCTGCGCCGGCCCAAGGAGTCCCACGTCAGCACGGCGCCGGACAGCACGCTGCACGAGGCCGCCAAATGGTGCCGGCTCGCCCTGGGCGGCAATCCGACCGCGATGGAGCTGGCGTGGCTCCCGGAGGAGCTGTACGAGGTGCGGACCCCGCTCGGCGACGAGCTCATCGGCATCCGTACGGCCTTCCTGTGCGCCAAACGCGTCCGGGACGCCTACCTCGGCTACGCCACCCAGCAGTTCCGGCGGCTCGAGGCGCGCGGCGACGGCTCGTTCTCGGCGGACACCCGCAGGCGCACGGCGAAGCACGCCCGGCATCTCAAGCGGCTGTGCGGGCAGGGCCTGGAGCTGTACACCACCGGGCGGTTGACGATCCGTGTCGAGAACCCGGAGGAGTACCACGCCTTCGGGGAGCGCGTCGCCGCCGACCCGTCGGCCGCGCTGCCCCTGCTCAGACACTACGAGGCCGCCTTCGACGCCGGCCCCACGGCGCTGCCGGACGCACCCGACGATGCGCCGGTCGAGGCATGGCTGCGCCGGGTCCGCGCCCATTTCTACGCGGAGGCCGTGAGCTCAGCCGTCCGGGCGTAGCAGCCCGCGCTCGTAGGCCTTGACCAGGTTCTGCGGCACGAGGTGCCGGACGCCGTCGACGGTGACCGGGACCAGTGCCGGGGTGGCCGCCTTCCACTGGGCGCGGCGGTGGCGGGTGTTGCTGCGGGACATCTTCCGCTTCGGGACAGCCATGGGACTCCTCCTCGGTGGTCGGGCACCGAGGACGCTACATGAAAATGGATCCCATTAACAATATGCGTCCCCGGTGCCCGTGTGCCGAGGCCCTCAGGGCGAGTCAGTCGTCGGCGCCCACCAGCATCCGCACCTCGAACTCCTCGTGCACGCTGCTCTCCTCGGCCGGACCCTTGTCCAGCACCGTGCCGAGCCAGCCCAGCAGGAAGCCCGCGGGGATGGAGACGATGCCCGGGTTCTGGAGCGGGAACCAGGCGAAGTCGACGTCGGGGTAGAAGGAGGCCGGGGCGGAGGAGACGACGGGGGAGAACACGGCGAGCACGACGGAGCAGGCCAGACCGCCGTAGAGACTGAGCAGCGCCCCCTTCGCCGTGAAGCGCCGCCAGAAGAGGGTGTAGATGATCGTCGGCAGGATCGCGGACGCCGCGATGGCGAAGGCCAGGAAGGCGAGCGTCGCGGTGTTCGCCCCCCAGGCGACGAGGGCCAGCAGGATGCCGAGGATGCCGATGACCGCTCCGGACAGCCGGGCCACGGTCAGTTCCTCCGTCTCACTGGCCTGGCCCTTGCGAATCACCTCGCTGTACAGGTCGTGCGCGAGGGACGAGGCCGCGGCCAGGGTGAGGCCCACCGCCACGGCGAGCAGGGTCAGATAGGCCAGGCAGGTCAGCAGCGCGGTGAGCACACTGCCGCCCAGTTCGTGGGCGAGCAGCAGTACGGAGGCGTTGCCGGTGCGGTCCGTGTTCTCGATGGTGTCCCGGCCGAGGAGCGCGGTGGCGCCGAGGCCGAGGATGCCGGCCCCGAAGCAGACCGCGCCGACCAGACCGACGGCCCAGAGGAGGGAGGAGCGCAGCACGCCGCTCTTGCGCGGGGCGAGCAGCCGCATCAGCACGTGCGGGAGCGCGGCGAGGCCGAGGACGATGGCCAGTTCGAGGCTGAAGAAGTCCAGCTTGTTGCTGACGGTCCCGCCGTAGCGCAGCCCGGGTTCGAGGAAGCCCAGACCGGAACCGCTTTGTTCGGACGCCCTCTCCAGCAGCGCGTTGGGGTTCCAGTCGAAGTGGTACAGCACCCAGCCCGCGGTGAACAGCACACCCACCACCAGCATCACGGCCTTGATGATCTGGATGACCGTGGCTCCGGGCATGCCGCCGAGGGAGGCGTACAGGATCACGAACGTTCCGATCACGGCCACGCACAGGGTGCGGGTGGTGGCGCTCGGCGCACCGGTGAACTGCGTCAGCAGCGCCACACTGCCGACGAGCTGGGCCACCAGGTAGAGCGTCGCGATGGCCAGGATGCAGACCGCGAGCGCGACCCGCACCGGCCGCTGCTGCCGGGGCAGGCGCAGCGCCACCGTGTCGCCCAGCGTGAACCTCCCCGTGCGGTGCAGGGGTTCGGCGATCAGCAGCAGCACCATCATCCAGGCGACGGTGGTGCCGCCGAGGTACATCAGTCCGTCGTACCCGGTCAGGGCGACCAGTCCGGTGCTGCCCAGCAGGGTGGCGGCGGACAGATAGTCGCCGCACATGGCCAGGCCGTTGCGCAACGGCGACATGACGCGGTTGCCGAGGTAGAACTCGCTGATCTCGTCACGCTGAGGGGCCGTCAGCAGTGCCGTGAACAGGGTGATCACGACGACGGTCAGGAACAGGACGAACGTCAGCTGCAGGCTGCTGTCGTCGATGGCGGCGGCGGTCGTCACCACGTGCGGAACCCCCTCGTGCCGTGCTGCAGGGGCTGCCCGGCGCCCTGGGGCGCCGTGGCCGAACGGGCGCGGCGGTTGTCGTTCTCGTACTGACGGGACCTGAGGCCGCGGGCGAGCGGATCGACCCGGTCACGCATGTGCCGGACATAGCACCAGGCGGTCACGCCCATGATGACGAACTGCCCGAGACCGAGGGTGAGTCCGACCGTGAGGTGACCGAACAGCGGCTGATTCATCACCGCGGGAACAAAACTCGACAGCAGCACATACAGCAGGAATCCGCCGGCGGACAGGATCGTCGCCCGGGCGCCGAACCGGCGCTGCGCGCGACGCAATGAGTGAAATTCGGGATGGTCGGATATACGAGACGGCGGTGTGTGTTCGATGTGCGGAAGCGGGAATGTGGGAGTGTCTTCCCGCCGCGGTGGGAATTCGGGCACAGGCGCACCTTCTTCGCTGCTTCGTGCCCCGCACTCGACCCCGTCGGACAGGTGGCGCCCGGCTTTCGAGCAGGGTGGAGGGGCGCCGGACATGGTGAGGGGGTGCGGGCTCTGTGGGGGGCTCGTGAAACCGAGAAACTCGCAGTTCGGAATCACGAGGACGGCCTCGGGGTTCTGTGTGGGGATCCCCGACCAGCCCCGGCCACGGGTGGTGGCGAGGCTGAATGCGGAGTATGTCAGTGCCGTGCTTGAGCCATCAACTGTGATGGTCAATTGACTTGTGGTCATGGCTCGTTCACGTCCCCGGTGAAGGGGTGACGGTGCTGCGATGGCCTGGGTGAAAGGAGTTTCCGGCGAATAGTCCGGACCATTTATCCGGCCAGGCTGTCTCAAATGAGCCGGATCAGAAACGGGCGCCTACGGCGGTGCCGTTCCGTGGGACGAGGAACGCCGGCGCCTTCGGCAGCGAACCGTCCGCCGCCCGGGGGCCGGTGAGCGGAGCCGGGTCGGTGCTCAGCACAGAGGAGGCGTTCCATGTGCCGCCGATGTTCCAGGAGTTGCCGTCGGCGACCGTCTTCGCCCCGACGGCCGCCGCACGCTGGTCCGCGACGGACAGATTGCCGGTGAGCCGGGCGGTCCCGCCCGAGACGTCGGCGTCGAAACCCGTACCGGCGTTGCCGTACGTCGTGTCGCGGCTCAGGACGAGGGAGCCGGGGTTGCCGTTGTCCGTGAAGCCGTGTTTCGCGTTCTTGAAGGCCACGCTGCCGCGCACGGTGTGCGCCACCGCCGGGGCCGGGCTGCCACCGCCGAGCTTGAAGCCGTTGCCGTCGCCCGCGAAGTCGGGGAAGCTCCAGCGGTTGAACCCGTTGCCGTACGCCACCGTGTTCTCGATCGTCACCGGGGAGGCGAACTCCCAGGCGTCGAAGCCGTCGTCGACGTTGTTCCACAGCCGGGCGCCGCGCACCACGTTGCCCGTGCCGCTGCCCTCCTTGACGGCCAGGCCGTCGGCGCTCTCCCCGTTCTTGCGCGGGTCGCGGTTGCCGTGACTGTCCAGGTTCAGGATCTGGTTGCCGCTGGAGGCGCCCTGGAGCTGGAAGCCGGACTCGTAGTTGTCGTGCGTGCTCAGGCGCGAGAACACGTTGCCGTTACAGCCGTCGCAGTACACGCCGTAGGGGCCGTTGACGATCTCCAGATCCGAGATCCGCCAGTGCGACGCTTCCATGTGGATCGCCCCGCGTTCGGCACGGGGGATGCTGCCGCCGACCGGGGTGTGGCTGGCCGGCAGTCTCTCGCCGTCGACGACCACACGCTCGCCCGGGTGGGCGGCGAGGGTGATGGGCTGGGACGCGGTCCCCGAGGTGGTGATGGTGATGTTGTCCGTGAGGGCGTACGTCCCGCCGCGCACGCTGATGGTGTCGCCGGGCTTCGCCAGGTCCACCGCCCGCTGGATGGTCCTCAGCGGCCGGGCGAGCGTGCCGGGGGCGGAGTCGTCCCCGTCGGGCGCCACGACCAGGGTCGTGCCCGCGGCGGCAGCCGGCCCCGCCGGACCGCCCAGCGCCATGGCCAGCGCCGCCCCCGTCACCGCCGCCGACCAGATCCTCGTGTTGCGCATACGGCCTCCCGTCTCTGCCTGCGTGCTGTCGCAGAGCAGTGGCCGCGACAGGGGTGAAGGTTGCCGGGCGACGGAAAGCCGTTTCAGGCCTAGGGTGAGCAGCGTGAGAGACGACCGAGGCAAGGCCCCGCTGGCCGTGTTCGACCTGGACAACACCCTTGCCGACACCGCGCACCGGCAGCGGTTCCTGGAGCGCAGGCCGCGGGACTGGGACGGCTTCTTCGCGGCGGCGCCGCAGGACCCGCCGCTTCCGGAAGGCATCGAGCTGGTCCAGGAGAGCGCTCGGGAGTGCGAGATCGTCTATCTCACCGGCCGGCCCGAGCGCTGCCGCCGCGACACTCTCGACTGGCTCGCCGCGCAGGAGCTGCCCGAAGGGCGCGTGTACATGCGGCCGAACGCCGACCGCAGGCCCGCCCGGGTCACCAAGCTGGAGATCCTGCGACGGCTCGCCCGCACGCGTGACGTCCGCGTCCTCGTGGACGACGACGAACTCGTCTGCGAGGACGCCCGGCGCGCGGGCTTCACCGTCCTCCGGGCCGACTGGGCCGCCCGGTCGGCCGAACTGAAGGTGGCTCAGGAGCGGGAAGGCAGGACCTGAGAGCGCACGCCTCCGGCTACTCGCCCTCCTCCAGCCGGAAGCCCACCTTGAGTCCCACCTGCCAGTGCGCGATCTGCCCGTTCTCGAGCTGGCCGCGCACCTGGGTCACCTCGAACCAGTCCAGGTTGCGCAGCGTCTGCGAGGCTCGGCCGATGCCGTTGCGGATGGCCTCGTCGACGCCGTCGGGCGAGGTCCCGACGATCTCCGTGACCCGGTAGGTGTGGTTCGACATGCCGCTGCTCCTGTTCCAGTGACGGGTGTCATGCGTCACTCCACCGTGCCCCACCCGGCGGCGAAGCGCGAGACGTCGCCTCCCGCTCCGCCGCCGTCCCAGGGTTCCCGGATGTCAGCGCGCCACGCTCAGCGACAGCGCGAACCGGCCCGCACCGTCCGTCCACCAGTGGGCCAGGTCCAGCCCCGCCGCCGACAGCTCGGTGCGCACACCCTCCTGCCGGAACTTCGCCGACACCTCGGTGCGCAGTTCCTCGCCCGCCGCGAAGTCGACGGCGAGGTCGAGCGCCGGCACCTTCACCGTCTGCGCCGTACGGGACCGCAGCCGCATCTCGATCCACTCGTGCTCGGCGTCCCATACCGCCACGTGGTCGAAGGCGGCGGGCTCGAAGTCGGCGCCGAGCTCACGGTTGATCACGGTGAGGACGTTCTTGTTGAACGCGGCCGTCACCCCGGCCGCGTCGTCGTACGCCCGGACCAGCACCTCCTCGTCCTTGACCAGGTCCGTCCCCATCAGCAGGGCGTCGCCCGGGGCGAGCATGCCCCGCACCGACGCCAGGAACGCGGCACGCTCGGCCGGCAGCAGATTGCCGATCGTGCCGCCGAGGAACGCCACCAGCCGGGGCCCCGGCGTGTCCGGCAGCGTCAGTTCCGCGGTGAAGTCCGCGATCAGCGCGTGCACGTCGATCCCCGGCCGCTCGGCGGCGAGCGCCTGCCCGGCCTGGGTGAGGGCGCTCCCGCTGACGTCCACGGGGACGTAGGTGTGCAGCTCCGTGAGGGCGTCCAGCAGGTGCCGCGTCTTCTCGGAGGAGCCGGACCCGAGTTCGACCAGGGTGCGGGCGCGGGTCGCCGCGGCGATGTCGCCGGAGCGGCCGAGCAGGATCTCCCGCTCGGCGCGCGTGGGGTAGTACTCGGGCAGTTCGGTGATCTTCTCGAACAGGTCGCTGCCGTGCGCGTCGTAGAACCACTTCGGCGGCAGCGTCTTGGGGGTGCCGGTCAGTCCCCGGTGGACGTCGGCGCGCAGCGCGGCGTCCGTGGCGTCCTCGGGCAGGGTGCGGGTGAGGCGGAACGGGCTCACGTGCGGGGCTCCTTAGGTGGTGCGGGGACGAGGGGGTCGGCCGGCTCCTTCAGCGGTGTGAGCAGCACGTCCGTGCGGCTCGCCGCGAGGAGGGTGCGGTCGGGGACCTCCTGCCAGTGCGGATCGTCGTCGTAGGGCTCGGAGGCCACGACCGTGCCGCCGCCGGGCCGGGTGAGGTACCACAGGGTGTCGCCCCAGGCGGTCGCGGTGATGGTGTCGCCGTTGGTCAGGAGGAGGTTGAGCCGCGAACCGGGCGCGGCGGCGGCGACCTCCAGGACCGTGTCGGCCATCGCCTGGCCCTCCTCGTCACCGCCGCGGAGCCGGGCCAGCACCAGCGCCCACACGAGCGCCGAGTCGTTGCGGGCCTCCAGCGACAGCAGGTCCTGAGGTGGCAGGCTCCGGGACACCGGCGCGAGCGAACCCGGCCAGCCCTTGACCGCGCCGTTGTGGCTGAACAGCCAGGTCCCCGCGGCGAACGGCGCCGCCGCGGCCTCCGCGTCCGCACCCGACAGGGTCGCGTCCCGCACCGCCGCGAGCAGCGCCTGGGTCCGTACGACCCGGGCGAGATCGGCGAAGGACAGGTCCGCCCAGATCGGCCCGGCCCGGCGGTAGCGGGCCGGCACCGGGTCGCCCTCGGCGTACCAGCCGGCGCCGAAACCGTCGGCGTTGACCGTCCCGTACCGCTGCTTCCGGGGCGCCCACGACTGCCGGTACAGGCCGTGCGGAGGATCCACCAGGAGCCGCCCGAGCGGCTCCTGGGGCCCCACGTACGCCACATGACGGCACATCAGACATCCTCCGAGCGGGCCGTGCGGAACCCGGAGAAGATCTGCCGCCGGATCGGATGGTCCCAGTTGCGGAACGTGCCCCGGCAGGCCACCGCGTCCACGGCGAACGCACCGCCGCGCAGCACCTTGTAGTCGGGCCCGAAGAAGACCTCCGAGTACTCCTTGTACGGGAACGCCTTGAACCCCGGGTACGGCAGAAAGTCGCTCGACGTCCACTCCCACACGTCGCCGATCAACTGCCGTACGCCGAGCGGGGACTCGCCCGCCGGATAGCTCCCCGCCGGTGCCGGACGCAGGTGCCGCTGGCCGAGGTTGGCGTGCTCGGGCCCCGGGTCGGCGTCGCCCCAGGGGTAGCGCATGGAACGGTCACCGGCCGGGTCGTACCGGGCCGCCTTCTCCCACTCGGCCTCGGTGGGCAGCCGGCGTCCGGCCCAGCGGGCGTAGGCGTCGGCCTCGTACCAGCACACGTGCAGCACCGGCTCGTCGGGCGGTACGACCTCGGTGAGGCCGAAGCGCCGGCGCAGCCACTGCCTGCCGTCCCGCCGCCAGTACAGCGGGTGCGCGATGGAGTTCCGGCGGATGTGCGCCCAGCCGTCCGCCGTCCACCAGCGCGGGTCGTCGTAGCCGCCGTCCTCGATGAACGCCTGGTACGCGCCGTTCGTCACCGGCGTGGTGTCGATGTGGAACGGCGCGACCTCGCGCCGGTGCGCGGGACGCTCGTTGTCCAGCGCCCACGGCTCGCCGGAGGTGCCCATCGTGAACGGGCCGCCCGGGACCAGGACTTCGGACGGGCCGGTGAACAGCGGAACCGGCTCCGGGTCGGGCGCGGTCAGGGCCTGCGGCCCCTTGCGCAGCTGATGCGTGATCAGCATGGTCTCGTCGTGCTGCTGTTCGTGCTGGGCGACCATCCCGAAGGCGAACCCGGCCTCCGTCAGCCGCGTCCCGTGGAACGCGGCCCGCTCCAGCACGTCCAGCGCCCGGCCGCGGACGTCGGCCGCGTAGGTACGTGCCTCCCGGGGCGACAGCAGGGGCAGCTTCGGCCGCTCGGCCCGCGGGTGCTCGAAGGCGTCGTAGAGGCTGTCTATCTCCGGCCGTATCGCCTCCTGCCCGGCGACGGCCCGCAGCAGCCACTGCTCCTCCTGATTGCCGATGTGCGCCAGGTCCCACACCAGCGGCGACATCAGCGGAGAGTGCTGCGCGGTCAGGTCGGGCTCCTCGACACAGCTCGTCAGCAGGGTGGTGCGGTCCCGGGCGACGACCAGCGAGGCGACCGCGCGCTCCCGGAGAACCTCGGGGTCGACGGTGTCGATGTCGACGGCGGGATCGGTGTCGGTCATGAGCGGATGTCCTTCCCGTGGGCGCGACCGTCCGTGCCGCGCTGTCGGTCGAGCAGGTCGTCGGCGGGGCAGCGGCCCCGGACGACATAGCGGTCCAGATGGGCCGAGACGGCTTCCAGGACCTCGGGCGCGGCGCCGAGCCGGGGCAGGGCGTCCAGCGCGGTCGTGAAGCACGTGACGGCCACCTCGCGCAGTTCGCCGTCGGCCAGCCCGCTGCGGGCCGCGTCGAGCCACAGCGGGTTGTGCGGCGCGGGCAGCCCCAGCGTCCGCTCGGCCAGCGGCTTCACGGCCCGGTAGGCGGTCTCGGCGGCCTCCGGGTCGTCGAACAGCGCCGCCGTCACGGCCAGTGGCACGATCCAGCCGTCGTCCCCGGGCTGCGCGTCGATCATGCGCAGTTCGAGGTGGCCGCGTGGCCTGACCGGCGGGAACAGCGTCGTGACGTGGTAGTCGAGGTCCTCCCGGGTGGGCGGTCTCGGCACCCCCGTCTCGATCCACTCCCGGAAGGTGAGCCCCTCCGGGACGTCCCAGGGCCGCCCGCCGTCCTGCCGGACGCACATCACGGGGGAGTCCAGCACGTGCCGGGCCCAGGCGCCGCGCGGGTCGGTGTCCAGTGGCGGTGCGCCGGCCCGCCCGGCGCCGATCCGCGTCCACAGCAGCTGCCGGGTGGACATCCAGCCGGTCGGCCGGTGGCCGGCGAGCGGGGAGCTGGCGAACGCGGCCACCAGGACCGGGCCCAGATGATGGGCGAGCCACCAGCGCCGCACCAGGCCGAGGGGCCCGGGCTCCTCATGGCCGGCGTCGAGGCACACCTGCACGGAGGCGGAGGTGCACATCATGGCCCGGCCGGAGGGGCCCGTGCGGTCCAGGCAGGCCTCCATGGCGTCGTAGCGCGGTTCGCGCAGGAACCGGCGCGGTTCGTGCCAGGGGTCGTGGCCGAGGCCGACGAGCGCGAGGTCCTCCTCGCGCAGAACCGTGCGTACGGCGTCGAGATCGGCGGAGACGGTACCGATGCACTC
This sequence comes from Streptomyces sp. NPDC055506, assembly GCF_053643595.1. NCBI lineage: Bacteria > Bacillati > Actinomycetota > Actinomycetes > Kitasatosporales > Streptomycetaceae > Streptomyces > Streptomyces sp. NPDC055506. The sequence goes on from NZ_JBSHKH010000051.1 coordinate 25,912, forward strand.
CGTCAGGGAGTCGGCGGGGGGCGAACTCAGCTCCAGCTGGCCGCCGGGCTCCACGGTGAGCGCCGACCTCAGAGGCAGGTTCCGCACTGCGGCATAGGCCGCTTCGAGTCGTTCGGGTGTGACGGGGAGCTGCGGTGCGCGCAGCTCGTGGACGAGCCATTCCACCTCGACCCCGAGGCGGCGTGGCGGGCCGGTTTTGAAGCAGATGCCGCGGACCAGGGCCTCGACGTCTGCGGCGGACAGGGCGGTGTGTGGCTCGGTACAGCCACTCGCCGAATCGGACATGTCGGGATCCTCCTGAGATTCCACCATGCCATCGGTCCGGGCTCTTGGCGGCCCGGGCCGGGGATCACTCGTTCCACCCAAGACCTTCACGTCGTTCGGCACAAGGGGGCGAACCGGGGCGTTCCAGGCCGGTCATTCAGGCCGACCGGGCGTTTCCCGTGGCTTTCCCCGGCGTTCTCCGACGTCGGAAACTCCGTTGCGCCGCGATCCGGCATCACCCACGATGCCTGCGTGAGCACGACAAAGAAGACCGCGGGGTGCGCGGTCACGGCGCGCACGGGGGTGGCGCCGTGAGCGCGCGCCTGCGCGGTATCGCGCGGCAGACGGAGCAGATCGTGGCGACGGGGGCCTACCGGGCGCCGAACGGCCACGAGGTGTCCATCGCCGAGGAACTGCGGGCGGCGCGCGAGGGCACGCGTCTGTACGGTCCGGAACCGGTACCGGTGCCCTCCGTTCGGGTGACGCGGACATCGATCGAGGTCACGGGTGAGAGCAGCCTGGAGGCCGCCCGCCGCCTCGGCGGGGACGTGGCCGTGCTGAGCTTCGCCTCGGCCCGCAATCCCGGCGGCGGCTACCTCAACGGCGCCCAGGCCCAGGAGGAGGCCCTGTGCCGGGCCTCCGCGCTGTACACCTGTCTGCTCCAGGCCCGCGCGTACTACGACCACCACCGGGCCCACCGCGACCCCTTCTACACGGACCGTGTCATCCACTCACCCGCCGTGCCCGTCTTCCGTGACGACCGTGGCGCGCTGCTGGACGAGCCGTACACCGCCGGCTTCCTGACCTCGCCCGCGCCCAACGCGGGCGTGGTACTGCGCACGGCACCCGAACGGGCCCCCGAGCTGCCGCGGGCCCTGGCCGTACGGGCCGAACGGGTCCTGGAGACGGCCGCCGCCCACGGCTACCGCAGGCTCGTACTGGGCGCCTGGGGCTGCGGGGTGTTCCGCAACGACCCGGCCCAGGTGGCGGGGGCGTTCCGGGCGCTGCTGGAGCCCGGCGGACGCTTCGCGGAGACCTTCGAGCACGTGGCGTTCGGGATCCTGGACCGGACGCCGGACCGCGCGGTGCTGGGCGCCTTCGAGAAGACCTTTCAGGTCCAGCCGTAGCGTTCCTGCAGCCGGCGTCTGACCAGGTTGAACCGCATACGGTCCAGCGCGCAGGCCTCCCGGCGCATGCCGTTCTCGTGCAGGCGCAGGACCCGGTCCACGTCGACCCATGACTCCCGGCCGGAGCGGTCCCACGGCCCGCTGCCGATCGGCACCCACTCCCGGTCGCCGTCGTGTCTCTTGCTGGACAACTGCACGGCCAGGAAGGTCCCCGAGGGCTCGCGGGCGACCACGAGCACCGGGCGGTCCTTGCCGCGCCCGTCGTTCTCCTCGAAGGGCACCCAGGTCCAGACGATCTCGCCGGGGTCGGGATCGCCGTCGTAGGCGGGGGAGTACTCGGTCCGCACCCGGCCCACCTTGCCCGGGTCGGCCTGGACAGTGGCGGAGGGGCCCTGGCGGCCCGGGACGTTCTCATCGGTAAACGCGGTCACGGGGGCACCCTAAGGGCCGCCCCCGTGACACCGCCCGACGGGTCACTTGTCGTCCATCGGCACCTTCTGGGCCAGGCCGTTGAGCTGCGAGGTCTCCGTCGGCGCCGACCCGTTCTGGTTCATCGACGCGAGCAACTGGCGCGCCAGGCCCAGCCCTGTGCCTCCCATGGTGAGCGCCTTGGCGAACATGTCCGCCATGCCGTCGGCGCCGTTGAGGACCACCATGTTGTCGACGTTGCCGAAGGCGGACGCTCCGGCCTTGACGATCTCCGGCCAGTTCTCGGCGAGTTGCTGGGCGACGACGGCCTCCTGGTTCTCGGCGAGGGCGGCGGCTCGGGCCTTGATGGCGTCGGCCTCCGCGAGTCCCCTGGCTTTGGCGGCCTCCGCCTCGGCCAGCCCCCTGGCCTGCGCGGCCGCCGCCTCGGCCTCCCCGGTCGCCCGGGTGGCCTGCGCGGCCGCCTCACCCCGCGCCTTGGTCGCCTCGGCCTCGGCACCCGCGGCCGTCTTGACCCGGGTCGCCTCGGCGGCGGCCGCCAGCTCCGTCTCCTTCGCCTGGGCCTCGGCCCCCGAGATCCGCGCGTCGCGCTCCGCCTCGGCCAGGGTGCGCGTCTCGTAGGCCGCCGCGTCGGCGGGCTTGCGGACATCGGCCTGGAGCTGCTGTTCGCGCCGGTGCGCCTCCAGCTCCGCCACCCGCGTCTCCTGGACGACGACCTCCTGCCTGGCCCCGGCCTCGGCGAGCGGACCGGCCTGCCGGGCCTTGGCGGCGGCCTTGTCACGTTCGGCCTGGTATCCGGCCTGGAGGATCTCGCTGTCCCGGGTGGCTTCCGCCATCCGGGCGAACGACTGCTGCTCGGCCTCCGTGGCCAGCCGGTTCGCCTCCGCCTGCGCGATCCTGGCATCCCGCTGCACGGCCGCCGCGTGCGGCATGGCCAGGTTCCGGATGTACCCGGTCGGGTCCTCGATCTCGTGGATCTGCAGCGAGTCCACGATCAGACCCAGCTTCTCCATCTCGGTGCCGCACGCGGCCCGCGTCTGACCGGTGAGCTTCTCCCGGTCCCGGATCATGTCCTCGACCGTCAGCCCGCCCACGATGGACCGCAGATGACCCGCGAAGACGTTGTGCACCCGCTCCGACATCAGCTTCTGCTGGTCGAGGAAGCGGCGGGCCGCGTTCGCGATCGACACGAAGTCGTCGCCCACCTTGAAGATGACCACGCCCCGCACCTTGAGCGGAATGCCCTGGTGGGTCACGCAGTCCACTTGAAGTTCGGTCTCGTTCAGGTCGAGCGAGAGCTTGCGCACCGCCTGCACACCGGGCATCACGAGCGTGCCGCGACCGGTGACGATGCGGAATCCCATGCCCTCCTCGATGCCCTCCGTGCGGTGCTTGGAACCCGAGATGATCAGTGCCTCGTTGGGTTCGGCGACCCGCCACATGAGCTTGAACAGACCGATCAGAACGGCAACGGCGGCAACCGCCGCCCCTGCCACGACGCCGACGACCATCGGCATTCGCCCCCTTTGGATGGTGCCCTCTCGGCACCGAACGAAGGGGAGTGTGCTCCTGCGCGGAGCCCGGGTACAGACGCCCGCGCATCCTTGTCCAAACCTTGACGCGTACGGCTCTCACCTGCGTCGCAGCGGGCTCAACTGTCGTACGCCGCCGTGACGTAGACGGTCCGCGGGGGCAGGTACTCGACCACCGTCACGACCGTGCCCGGCTCGATGCGGTCCGCCGCGGAGGCGGGGTGGGCGAGGAAGTGCTCGGCACCGCCGCGCACCCGGACGATCACCTCGCCGACCAGCCCGGGCCCGATCGTTCCGGTGACCCGCCCCATGAGCCCGACCATCGACGCGTCCGCCATGCCCGACAGCGTACGGTCGCTCAGGCGACAGCGGAACGGGCCGCGACCGGCGGCGACGGCCACTTCTCGTACCAGCGCAGCTCCGCCTCCAGTTGGGCCGCCACCTGCACCAGCAGCGGCTCGCTGTCGGCCGGCCCCAGCAACTGCGCCCCGACGGGAAGCCCGTCCGCCGTGAACCCGGCGGGCACATTGACCCCCGGCCAGCCCAGCACGTTCCACGGCCAGGCGTACGGACAGGCGGCGATCATCGCGCGGTCGGTGGCGAAACCGCTGAGTTCGAGCAGGGCGCCGATGCGGGGCGGGGGAGCCGCGGTCGTGGGCGCGAGGACGACGTCGTACGAGGTGAAGAACCCTCCGATACGGCGGTGCAGGACGGCCTCCGCCCGCCGGGCCGCCCGCAGCGGGGCCCCGCCGAGCAGCCGGCCCAGCCGGGCCGCGTCCCGGGTGCGCCGGTCCAGCAGCGCCGGGAAGGGCGCCTCGCCCACCCGCTCGGCGATCCCGGCCGTCGCGCGCGGCACGAAGGTCAGCCCGATCTGCCCGTACGGCGGGTCCGCCTCCTCGACCGTGTGCCCCAACGCGGCGAGCCGCTCGGCCAGTTCGACGATCCGGGTCCGGACCTCGGGGCGCAGCCGGGCGGGCACCGCCGTGAACGGCGGCTTGAGGGAGAGCGCGATCCGCAGCCGCCCGGGATCGCGGCCGACGGCCGCCGAGGCGTCGACGGCCGGGGGCCGGTGCGGGTCCAGCGCGTGGTTGCCGCTCGCCGCGTCCAGCAGCAGGGCCGCGTCCGCGACCGTGCGGGCCAGGGTGCCGTTGACGGTGATGCCCTGGAAGGACTCGCCGCGTGGCCAGGTGGAGACCCGGCCGCGCTGGGGTTTGATGCCGATCAGATGGGTCCACGCGGCCGGGATCCGCACCGAACCGGCGCCGTCCGAGCCGAGCGCCGCGGGTACGAGCCCGGCGGCGACCGCGGCGGCCGATCCGCCGGACGATCCGCCGGGCGTGTGCTCCGTGCTCCACGGGTTGCGGGTCGCGCCGAAGGCGGGGCCCTCGGTGAAGGGCCACTGCCCGAACTCGCAGGTGTTGGTCTTGCCGACGATCACGGCCCCGGCCGCGCGCAGCCGCCGTACCGCCTCGCCGTCCTCGGCGACCGGCGGGAACTCACCGCAGCAGCCGAAGGCGGTCGGCTCGCCGGCCACGTCCATGTCGTCCTTCACCGCCACGGGGACGCCGAGCAGGGGCTTGCGCACGCCCGTGGCCAGTTCCCGGTCAGCCGCTTCGGCCTCGGCGAGGGCCGCCTCGGCCCGGACGATGCGGAAGGCGTTGAGGCTGCCCTGTGTCGCCTCGATCCGCGCCAGCGTGAGCTCCACCAGGGCGCGGGACGTCACTTCCCCGGCGGCCAGCGCACGGGCGGTCTCCGCCAGGCCTGCGGCTCGGTCGAACGTCATGCGGACACCTCCGGAAGCGGGTGGTCTACCGAACGGTAACGTCCGGTGGCCGGTGAGGGAACGGCGGCGACGGAAGTGGATGTTCACCGACTCCCTTCCGGGTTCTGCGGCTCTCGTACAGAACCATTGACGCACTTCTGCCTCAGCTCTACCTTCTGACCGACTTCCCGAACCTTGTTCGGTATTTCGACCCTCTGAGTCGAGAGTGAGCCGCAGATGACCCCCCGTCCCGCCACGCAGTCCCGCCGTACCCTGCTGCGCACCCTGGCCGCCGTGCCCGCCTCGGCGCTGCTGCTCGGCGAGACCCCCGGACTGCTCGGCAGCGCACTGGCCGCCGCACCCCCGAACGGCTCGGCCACCCGCTACACGATCGTGCCGTTCCTCAACAGCGACGACGGCACGGTCAACGTCTACCAGTCGGACGACGCCACCGACTTCCGGCTGCTGCGCGCCTCCGCGTACACGCCGCCGGCGGGCCGGATCCGCGACGCGAGCGTCCTCAGACACACCGACGGCTTCTACTACGTCACCTACACGACGCACACCTGGCAGGACACCAGCACGACCATCGGCTTCGCCCGCAGCTCCGACCGCGTCAACTGGACGTTCCTGTACGACTACACCGTCCCCGTCGCGAACCTCTCCCGCGCCTGGGCGCCCGAATGGTTCGTCGACAGCGACGGCAGCGTCAACGTCATCGTGTCCTGCTCCACCACGAACGACGAGTGGATCTTCACCCCGTACCGGCTGAGAGCCACGAACTCCGCCCTCACGTCGTGGAGTTCACCGGTCGCGCTCTCCGGCATCGGCGCCAACCACATCGACACGTTCATCGTGAGGATCGGCTCGACCTATCACGCCTTCCCGAAGAACGAGACGACGAAGTACATCGAGTACGCCACCGCCTCCAGCCTCACCGGCCCCTATACGATCCGCCGGACCGGCGACTGGGCGGGCTGGGGCAGCTACCGCGAGGGTCCCGCGCTGGTCCAGCTGGACAACGGCGGCTGGCGCATCTTCTTCGACGGCTACGGCGACGGGAACTACTACTACAGCGACAGCCACGACACCTTCGCCACCTGGTCGGCACCGGCCGCACTGCCCGCGATCTCCGGCACCGCCCGGCACTTCACGGTCGTCAAGGAGACGGTCCCGGGCGGCCCGAGCCTGGCGAGGAACACCACCCGCTCCTTCCGCTCCGCCAACTACTCCACCCGCTACTGGCAGCAGCAGTCCGCGCTTCTCAACCTGCCGGTGGTCAGCGGCTCCAGCACCACCGCCGAGAAGCAGGCCGCCACCTTCACGGTCGTCGCGGGCCTCGCCGACGCGAACGGCTACTCCTTCCGCGACACGGCCGGCAACTACCTGCGCCACTGGGACTTCCGCGCCCGCTTCGACCCGAACGACGGCACGAGCACCTTCGCCAGGGACGCCACGTTCGTCCTCCGGGCCGGCACCGCGTCGGGCTCCGTCCGCTTCGAGTCGTACAACTACCCGGGGCACTACCTGCGCCACTACGCCTACCAGCTCCGCGTGGAACGCTCGAACGGAACGGACCTGTTCCGGCAGGACAGTTCGTTCGTGCCGGTGGCGTCCTGGGCCTGACCCGCATCCCTGGTGGTGCCGATGAGGCCGGCGGTGACCATGCGTTTGATGTTCAGGCGTCGTAGGTGTGGAAGCCGCGTCCGCTCTTGCGGCCGAGGTGGCCCGCGGCGACCATGCGGCGCAGCAGGGCGGGCGGTGCGTACAAGGGCTCCTTGAACTCCTCGTACATCGACTCGGCCACGGCCTGGGCGGTGTCGAGGCCGATGAGGTCGAGCAGACGCAACGGCCCCATGGGGTGGGCGCATCCGAGTTCCATGCCCCGGTCGATGTCCTCCGGCCGTGCGGAGCCCGACTCCACCATCCGTACGGCGCTGAGCAGGTACGGCACGAGGAGGGCGTTGACGACGAAGCCGGAGCGGTCGGGCGCCTGGATGGACCGTTTGCCCAACTGCTCGGTGAGCGCGCGCGACCGCCGCATGGTGTCCGCGCTGGTGACGAGGGCGGGAATGAGCTCGACCAGCTGCTGCACGGGCACGGGGTTGAAGAAGTGCATGCCGATCACCTGCGCGGGCCGCTCGGTGACGACGGCGAGATCGACGACGGGGATCGAGGAGGTGTTGGTGGCCAGGACCGCCGTGGGGTCCTCCACCGCCTTGTCCAGGGTGCGCAGGACATCGGCCTTGATGTCGCGGTTCTCGGCGACAGCCTCGATGACGAACTGGCGGTCGGCCATGTCGCTGAGATCGTGGGTGAAGGAGAGCCCGGCGAGGGCCTGGTCCCTCTGCTGCTCGCTGAGCTTGCCGCGCCGTACGCCCCGGTCGAGGGACGCGGTGAGCCGGCGGCGGCCTGCCTCCAGGGCGTCCGGTGTGGCCTCGGCGACGCGGACGTCGATACCGCTGCGGGCCGCGACTTCGGCGATCCCGGAGCCCATGAGGCCGCAGCCGACAACGCCGAGACGGGTAACGGGATCCATCTGAGGTCCTATCTGGTGAGTCGCTGCGGGCTGCTTTCCGGGGCTGGGTCAGACGTTGCGGCGGTACTGGCCGCCCACCTCGAAGAAGGCCTCGGTGATCTGCTGAAGTGAGCAGACCCGGGTGGCGTCCATGAGGACGGCGAACACGTTGCGGCCGCTCGTCGCCGCGTCCTTGAGAGCGGCCAGGGCATGGTGGGCCTGGTCGCGGTGGCGAGTGTGGAAGTCCCGCACGCGTTCCAGCTGGGACTGCTTCTCCTCCTCGGTGGCCCGGGCGAGTTCCAGCTCCTGGGGCCGGCTGTCGCCGCCGGGGCGGAGGAAGGTGTTGACGCCGATGATGGGCAGGGTGCCGTCGTGTTTGCGCTGCTCGTACAGCATCGACTCGTCCTGGATGCGCCCCCGCTGGTAGCCGGTCTCCATCGCGCCCATGACCCCACCGCGCTCGCTGATTCGCTCGAACTCCTGGAGTACGGCCTCCTCCACCAGGTCGGTGAGTTCGTCGATGACGAAGGATCCCTGGAGGGGGTTCTCGTTCATCGCCAGGCCCCACTCGCGGTTGATGACGAGCTGGATCGCCAGCGCCCGCCGCACCGACTCCTCGGAGGGAGTGGTGACGGCCTCGTCGTAGGCGTTGGTGTGCAGCGAGTTGGCGTTGTCGTAGATGGCGGTGAGGGCCTGCAGGGTGGTGCGGATGTCGTTGAAGTCCATCTCCTGGGCGTGCAGGGAGCGTCCGGAGGTCTGGACGTGGTACTTCAGTTTCTGGCTGCGTTCGCCCGCCCCGTACTTCTCCTTCATCGCGACGGCCCAGACCCGGCGGGCGACTCGGCCGAGGACGGAGTACTCGGGGTCCATGCCGTTGGAGAAGAAGAACGACAGGTTCGGGGCGAAGTCGTCGATGTGCATGCCCCGGGCGAGGTAGGCCTCGACGTAGGTGAAGCCGTTGGCGAGGGTGAAGGCGAGCTGGCTGATGGGGTTCGCTCCGGCTTCGGCGATGTGATAGCCGGAGATGGACACGGAGTAGAAGTTGCGGACCTTGTGGGCGATGAACCATTCCTGGATGTCGGCCATCATCCGCAGGGAGAACTCGGTGGAGAACAGGCAGGTGTTCTGCCCCTGGTCCTCCTTGAGGATGTCGGCCTGCACGGTGCCGCGCACGCTCGCCAGCGCGTGGGCCCGCAGCTCGGCCGCCTCGTCGGGCGACGGCTCACGGCCCTCGGCTGCGCGGAACCCTTCGATCTGCTGGTCGATGACGGTGTTGAGGAAGAACGCCAGAATGGCCGGCGCCGGTCCGTTGATGGTCATGGAGACCGAGGTCGTGGGCGCGATCAGGTCGAAGCCGTCGTAGAGGGCCTTCATGTCCGCCAGCGTGGCCACCGACACCCCGGACGTGCCGACCTTGCCGTAGATGTCGGGGCGTTCGTCCGGGTCCCGGCCGTAGAGCGTGACCGAGTCGAAGGCGGTGGACAGGCGGGTGGCCGGCTGGCCCTCGGAGAGCAGCTTGAAGCGCCGGTTGGTGCGGAACGGATCGCCCTCGCCGGCGAACATCCGCGCCGGGTCCTCACCGTCGCGCTTGAAGGGGAACACCCCGGCGGTGAAGGGGAAGTGGCCGGGCAGATTCTCCCCACGCCAGAACCGCACCAGTTCCCCGTGGTCGGTGAAGCGGGGCAGGGCCACGCGCGGGACCTTGTTGCCGGACAGGGACTCCCGGGTCAGCTTGGTGCGGATCTCCTGGTCCCGGACCTTCACCACCTGCTCGTCGCCGGAGTAGGCGGCGATGACGGCGGGCCAGTTCCCGATCTGCTCCGTGACCTGGTGCGGGAGATGCTTCCGGGCGTCATCGAGGAGCGACTGCACGTTCGCCGCGTCGGAGCCGGCCTCCACGAGCTCGTCCCTGACCGCCGCCAGGTGCTGCACCCGCCTGGCCGCCTCGGCCAGTCGCGCGGTGTCGGCATGGTACGCGCGGACCGTGTCGGTGATCTCGGCGAGGTAACGTACCCGGCCTGCCGGGACCACCTGCCGGATGCCGGAGGAGTGGCGTACCCCGACAGGCGCCAGCGCACCCTCGGACAGCGGCAGCCCCTTCTCGGCCAGGCCCGTCCTCAGGTGCTGGTAGAGCGCGGTGACACCGTCGTCGTTGAACGTCGCCGCCGACGTGCCGTACACCGGCATGTCCTCGGGCCGCTTGCCGAACGCCTCACGATTACGAACCAGTTGGCGGCCCACGTCGCGCAGCGCGTCCTGCGCACCGCGCCGCTCGAACTTGTTGATCGCCACCACGTCGGCGAAGTCGAGCATGTCGATCTTCTCCAGCTGCGAGGCGGCACCGAACTCCGGTGTCATCACATACAGCGAGCTGTCGACGAACGGCACGATCGCCGCGTCGCCCTGACCGATGCCAGGCGTCTCCACGATCACCAGGTCGAACCCGGCGGCCTTGGCCACGTCGATCACGTCGGACAGGTGCTCGGGCAGCTCCCGACTGCCACGGGTGGCCAGGCTGCGGAAGAAGACCCGGTTCCCGTCGAGGGAGTTCATGCGGATCCGGTCACCGAGCAGTGCCCCGCCGCCGCGGCGGCGGGTCGGGTCGACCGCGATCAGGGCGATCCGCAGTTTGTCCTGCTGGTCGACGCGGAAGCGGCGCACCAGTTCGTCGGTGAGCGAGGACTTCCCCGAGCCGCCCGTGCCGGTGATGCCGAGCACCGGCATCACCCGGGCCGCGGCGGCGGCCCGCAGCTGCTCCAGGAGGTCCGGGGGCAGCTTGCCCAGTTCAGCGCCGGTGATGGCACGGGCGATCGCGAACCGGTCGCCCGCCAGCACGGCGGCCGCGTCGACCGGCTTGCCGTCCCAGAGGTCGAAGTCGCAGTCCTTCACCACCGCGTTGACCATCCCGGCCAGGCCCATCCGCTGTCCGTCCTCGGGCGAGAAGATGGTCACCCCGCTGTCGCGCAGCCGGGCGATCTCCTCGGGCACGATGACGCCGCCTCCGCCGCCCACCACCCGGATGTGGTCGGCTCCCCGCGCCCGCAGCGACTCGACCAGGTACTCGAAGTACTCCACGTGTCCGCCCTGGTAGGACGAGACGGCGACACCGTGGGCGTCCTCCTCCAGAGCGGCGTCCACGACCTCCCGCACCGACCGGTTGTGTCCGAGGTGGATCACCTCGGCGCCCTGGGACTGGAATATCCGCCGCATGATGTTGATCGACGCGTCATGCCCGTCGAACAGAGCCGAAGCCGTGACCAGGCGGACAGGATGCACAGGTCGGTGCAGATCGCTCATGGGGGCCTTCCCGGACACGGCGGGGGTACTGCTGACGGAAGAGATACTAGGACGTCCTAGTAAATTGCTGGGAGTGACTGCCGTCACAGATCGAGGACGAGGCGAGGCCCGCACGAGCGGGAGACGCAGATGAGCATGGTGTCGCCGGCGGCCCGCTCGTCCTCGGTCAGCAGCGAGTCACGGTGGTCGGGCTCGCCGTCGAGTACGTCGGTCTCGCAGGTGCCGCACGTGCCCTCCCGGCAGGAGAAGTCGACCGCGACACCGGCCTGCTCCACGGTTTCGAGGACCGAGCGGTCCGGCGCCACAGTGAGGATGAGCCCGGATCGGGCGAGCTCCAGCTCGAAGGCCCCGGCCGGGCCGGTCGTGGCCGTCCGTGCCGGGGTGAACCGTTCGAGGCCCAGCGTGCCGGGCGGCCAGGCCGCGCACAGCTCCTGCACCGCCAGCAACAGGGGTTCGGGACCGCAGGCGTGCACCAGCGTGCCCTCCTCGGGCGCGCCGAGGTGGGCGGCGATGTCCAGCAGGCCGTACTCGTCCTGTGGACGGACGAGTACCCGGTCCCCGTGCGGGGCGAGGCGGTCCAGGAACGCCATGGAGGTTCGGGTGCGGCCGCCGTACAGCAGACGCCAGTCGGACCCCGTGGCGGCTGCGGCCTCGACCATGGGAAGGATGGGTGTGATGCCGACGCCGCCGGCGATGAAGAGATGGCGTGCGGCGGGCCGCAGCGGGAAGTTGTTCCGCGGTCCGCGCACCCGCACGGCGGTGCCTTCGCGCAGGTGGTCGTGGACGTACGCGGAGCCGCCGCGGCCCCCCGGATCGCGCAGCACGGCGATCTGCCAGGCCCCGCGATCGGCCGGGTCGCCGCACAGGGAGTACTGACGGATGAGGTCGCCGTCTTCGCCGTCACCACTGCCCAGGACTACGTCGATGTGGGCGCCCGGCGTCCAGGCGGGGAGCACTCCGCCGTCGGGGCGGCGCAGGGTGAGGGAGACGACGCCGTCGGCGGCGAGGGTGCGGGTCGCCACGGCAAGGGTCGTGGCGACCGAGGTCAGTTGGACGTTCATGATGGTTCGGCTCCGGGTTCAGTCCTGGTTCGGCACATGCAGCAACAGCGCGTCGCCCTGGCCGCCGCCCCCGCACAGGGCCGCCGCTCCGCTGCCGCCTCCGCGCCGCCGCAGTTCCGCCGCGAGTGTGAGCACCAGCCGGGCTCCGGTCATCCCGACCGGGTGCCCCAGCGCGATCGCTCCGCCGTTGACGTTCACCTTGTCGAGAGGGATGTCGAGCTCCCGTATCGAAGCCAGGGCCACCCCGGCGAACGCCTCGTTGATCTCGAACAGGTCCAGGTCGGAGGCCTTCAGCCGGCCGTCACGGGACAGGGCGTCGCGGACCGCGCCGGCCGGCTGGACGAGCAGCGAGGGGTCGGGGCCCGCGACCGTGCCGTAGGCGCCGATCTCGGCGAGCGCTGTCAGGCCCTCGAACCGGGCGCGCTCCGCGCTCATCACGATGACGGCCGCGGCGCCGTCGGAGAGCTGTGAGGAGTTGCCCGCGGTGATGGTGCCGGCGCCGGAGAAGGCCGGCTTCAGGCGCCCCAGGCCCTCGGTGGTGCTTCCCTGCCGTACACCCTCGTCGGTGTCCACCACCGCCTCGCCCAGGCGTCCCGCCACGGTCACGGGGGCGATCTCCTCGGAGAACGCCCCCGACTCCTGGGCACGGGCGGCTCGTTGATGGGACAGCGCGCTGTACTCGTCCTGTTCCTCGCGGGTCAGGGCGAACGGCCGCTGGTAGCGCTCGGTGGCCGCGCCCATGGAGACGCCGTCGAAGGCACAGACGAGGGCGTCGCGGTCCAAGGCGTCCTCCACCGTGGCCGACCCGTACTTCCAGCCGGTGCGAGCCCCGCGCAGCAGGTGCGGGGCGCCCGACATGGACTCCATGCCGCCGGCGACGACCACCTCGTGGCGGCCGGAGGTGATCATGAGGTCGGCCAGGGCGATGGCGTGCAGGCCGGAAAGACAGAGCTTGTTGACGGTGCTCGCGGGGACGGAGAACGGAATGCCGGCGCTGATCGCGGCCTGCCGTGCCGAGTTGGGGCCGGCCCCGGCCTGCACGACATGACCCATGACGACGGCTTCCACAGCCGCCGGGTCCAGACCAACGGCGGTCAGTGCAGCGCCGATGGCGTGGGCGCCGAGGTCGACGGCGGGCACGGTGCTCAGGGCACCCCCAAGCCTGCCGATGGGCGTCCTTGCCCCGGCGACGATGACGGATCCGGGCATGGCCGGGACCTCCTGGGGAGTGGGACGGGGTCAGGCGACCGCGTCGACGGCACGTTCGGCGACCATGTGGGCCGTCTCGTTCACCGAGTGCGGAACGATCCGGCCGCCGGGCATGCGCCGCACCCGGCTGACGGACGTGTAGTCGGGGTGGAACCAGAACATCGTGGGCAGGCCGAGCACCGTCGCCAGATAGGTGTTGGTGATGCCGCCGTGGCACACGACCGCGACCCGCCCGCCGGGATGGGCGTCGAGGATGGTGTCCATGGCCCGTCCGGCACGGGCGCGAAAGGCGTCCCGGTCCAGATCCGGCACGAAGTCCTCGTAGCGTCCCTCGGCGAGTGCCGCGGCCCGGGGATCGTCCGTACCGATCTGCTCCGGTGGCGTGTAGGGCTGGGACGCGTCGGTGTCCCATTCGCGCAGGTCGTCGAGGACGGTGGCGGTCATGCCGGTGAGTCGTTCCAGAGGTGCCACGGTCTCGCGCGCGCGCCGGAACGGGCTTACGTACAGGGCGTCGACGTCCTCGTGCACGAGCCAGGCGGCGAGGCGCTCGGCCTGGGCGATGCCCTCCGGTGACAGGCCCGGGTCGAACACGCCCGCCAGAGGGAGGCCGTGCCGGATGAGGAGGAGTTCGGTCATGGGTGGTCCTTACTGGGGGGAGCCCGGCTCAGCCGGCGATGGTCCGTTCGGAGCGCCAGTACGGGCGGCGCATCGCGCGCTTGTCGAGCTTGCCCATGGCGTTGCGCGGGAGTTCGGGGACGTACTCGTACGACTTGGGGCACTTGTGGGCGGCGAGGCGCTCGCGGCAGAACCGGTCGAGCTCATCGGACGGCGGCTCGTCCGCCGCCGCCACGACCAGCGCCCGCAGTGATTCGCCGAAGTCCGGGTCGGGCACCCCGATGACCGCGACCTCGGCGACCGCCGGGTGCAGACGCAGGACCGCCTCGCTCTCGGCCGGGTACAGGTTCACGCCGCCCGAGACCACCACGTCCGCGGCCCGGTCGGTGATGAAGATGTAGCCGTCCGCGTCGACGTAGCCGATGTCGCCGAGCGTGAAGACGCCGGGGGAGAGATAGGCGGACCTGGTCTTGTCCGGGTCCGCGTGGTAGCGGACGCCCTGGCCCTCCGGTGCGCGGAAGGCCAGCAGTCCCTGCTCGCCGGGCGGCAGTCGCCGGCCGTCGTCATCGGTGACCAGGACCTCGAACGGGGCCCGGACCCGCCCGACCGAGCCCGGGTGTGCCAGCCACTCGGCACTGCTGATGCGGGCCACGGTCCCCGCCTCGCTGGCGCCGTACGACTCGGTCAGCACCGGGCCGAACCACTCGATCATGGCGCGCTTCACGTCCGGCGGACACGCGGAACCGGTGTGGGAGACCTGCCGCAGGCTGGAGACGTCGTACCGGGCGCGGATCTCTTCCGGGAGGGCGAGCAGCCGCTGGAAGTGGGTGGGCACCATCACCGTCGAGGAGACGCGCCATCGCTGCACCCGGCTGAGGAACGTCTCCGCGTCGTACCTGCCGAGCACCACCACGGGCTGACCGGCCGCCAGGTGCCGCAGCGAGGTCAGTGGCGCGTTGTGCTGGAGCGGGCCGCACACCAGGTGCGGTCCCGGCGGGAATCCGGGCCGGGCGGACATCGCGGCGAGGTAGGCGGCGCTGTCGGCGACCGGGCCGCTCACCCAGCGCACCTCGGTGCCCCGCGCCCGGCCGGTGGTCCCCGAGGTGTAGACGAGCGGAGGCCGGGCGGGGCGGTCCGTCGGGACGGTGCGCCCGGCGGACGCGGCCGTCAGCCACAGGTCCCAGTCGAAGGCGTGCCCTATCGCCGGGGTTCCGTGTGTCACCAGCGGCAGGCCCAGTTCCCGGGCCGCGTCCAGGGCGGCCCCTGCCCCGGCGGGACCGGCGACGATCACGGTCGCGCCCGCGTCGATGACCTGGTCGACGACTTCGCCCGATGTGAGGTTCCGGGAGGTGGCCACGGTCCCGACCCCGGCCCGCAGGCCGGCCAGATGGGCCACCAGCGTCGGGATGGCGTTGTCACCGAGGACGGCGACCCGGTCGTCGGGACCGGGCGCGAGCTCCAGCAGCCGTTCCGCCGCCCGCGCCACCTGGTCGGCGAGACCGGACCAGGACAGCACGCCCAGGTCGTCCGCCAGTGCGGGCTCGTCGGGTGTCTCCTGGGCGCGACGGTCGAGTGGCAGCAGCGACATGGCTCCTCCGGCGGCTCCTGGGGCCTCTCCCGATGCGAGGGGAGAGGAGATGCTGGGACTGTAGCGTTTATCAAGAAAGTACGGAACACTCTGATCCCGAGCAGAGTGATTCCCGCATGTTCAGGGGTCGGGCAGGTGCCCGTCGCATCCCTGTTACTGAATCTCCCGTCTGGTAAGTGCACGAGGAGGAGACATGTCCCAGCCCGACCCGGACGCATGGCGCACGCAGGTACGGCAGTGGCTGGCCGGCGTGCTCGAACCGGCGCGGGCGCCGGAGACCACCGGAGAGGCCGACGATCTCGCCGTGTTCCACAACCTCCCCGAGGACGAGGAACGCCTGCTGCTGGAGCGCTGCCGCGCCTACCAGCGGGCCCGCTTCGACGCCGGCTACCAGGCGCTGACCCTCCCCGCGGACAAGGGCGGCGCGGGCCTGACCGCCGCCCACGCGGCCGTCTTCGCCGAGGAGGAGTCCGCCTTCGAGGTGCCGCCCTCCACCGAGCTGATCAGCGTCACCGTGCGCCTGGTCGCCATGGCTGTCTCCCTGTTCGGGACGGCTGAGCAACTCCACGACCACGCCCGCGCGTTCCTGCGTACCGACCTGCTGGCCTGCCAGCTCTTCAGCGAGCCCGGTGCCGGGTCCGACCTCGCCGCCCTGCGCACCCGCGCCCGGCAGGCCGACGGGGGCGAGTGGGTGATCGACGGTCAGAAGGTGTGGACCTCGGGTGCCCAGTTCGCCGACTACGGTCTGCTGCTCGCCCGCACCGACCCGGACGTCGTCAAACAGGCCGGCATCACCGCCTTCCTGGTCCCGATGGACGCCCCGGGCTTGGAAGTGCGCCCCATCCGGCAGATGAGCGGCGGCGCCTCCTTCAACGAGGTGTTCCTCAGCGGCGTACGCGTCCCGGACCGGCTCCGGATCGGGCGGCCGGGCCAGGGCTGGGAGGTCGCCACCACCACCCTCGCCTTCGAACGCACCGCCTCCGGCAGCGGCAACCGCCGCAAGGGCGGCACCTTCCCGGACGTCCTCGCGCTCGCCCGCTCCCTCGGCCGCACCTCGGACCCGCTGGTCCGCCAGCGTCTGGCCGACCTGTACGTACGTGCAGCCCTGCGCGCGGCCACCGTGGACCGCGTCGCCAGGACGAGCGCCGTCGGCGGCCGGCCCGGTCCCGAGGCGTCCTTGACCAAGCTCATGGCCTCCGACCTGCTCACCCGCACGGGACAGGTCGCCGCCGAGCTCATGGGGGCGCGCATCAGCGCCGACACCGGGGAACCGGGCACCTTCGCCTGGACACAGCACCTGCTCGGCGCCCCCGGCTACCGGCTGGCCGGAGGCACCGACCAGATCCAGCGCAACCTGATCGGCGAACGGGTGCTGAAGCTGCCGCCGGAGCCCCGAACGGACCGGGCGCCGTTCTCGCAACTGCCCGGCAACTGAGCACCGTGACGGTTTCGGCAATCACAAAGGAGTGACATCCATGGAATTGGGACTGACGGGCGCGAAGGCGCTGGTGACCGGCGCGAGCCGGGGCATCGGCCGGGCGATCGCCGCGACACTCGCGGCCGAGGGCTGCGCACTGGCCCTGTGCGCCCGGGGCGAGGAAGGACTCGCCAAGGCCGCCGCCGAACTGCGCGGCGAGGGGGCCACGGTGTTCGCGGAGCCGGTCGACGTCACCGACCCGAGGGCACTCGCGGGCTTCGTGGAGCGGGCGGCCGGGGAACTCGGCGGCTTGGACCTGCTGGTGTCCAACGTGTCGGCGGGCAATGTGAAGGGCCCCGAGTCGTGGGAAGCCAGCCTGCGCGGCGACCTGATCCCGTTCGCGGGGCTCGTCGAGGCGGCCCTGCCGCACCTGGAGGCCTCCGACCGGGCAGCCGTCGTGGCCATCGGCACCACCAACGCCTCCGACACCGCGCGCCCGGCCGGAGCGAACTCCTACTCCGCGCTCAAGGCGGCCGTCGTCCAGCACGCCTCGGCCCTCGCGCACTCCCTCGCGCCGAAGGGCATCCGCGTCAACACCGTCTCGCCCGGACCGATCGACTTCCCCGGCGGCGCCTGGGAGACCATCCGCACCAGCCGCCCGGAGGTGTACGAGGAGGTCCTCGCCAAGCTGCCGATCGGCCGCTACGGCACCGCCGAGGACGTGGCCGCGGCGGTGGCCTTCCTGCTCGGGCGGACCGGCTCCTTCTGCGTCGGGGTCAACCTCGTGGTGGACGGCGGGCTGCTCACCCGCGTCCAGTACTGAGCCGTGGGGGGCCCGGCCGGCCGCCTGGACGCCGTACTGGTCTGCGGCGGCCGGTGGCACGACTTCGACCACGCACGGCTGCGGCTGCTGGAACTGCTCGGTGAGCATCCGCGGGCGCGCACCACGGTGTACCAGGACTACGACTGCGTGGCCGCACTCGACAAGGCCGACCTGCTGGTCACCTACACCTGTGACGTGCGGCCCGGCCCGGCGCAACAGGCCGCGCTGGCACGGTTCGTCGAGCGGGGCGGGCGCTGGCTCGCCCTGCACGGCACCAACGCGGTGATCGAGCCGTCGAGTGACGGGCCGCGCGTGTACACGACCCCACGGCTCCTCGGGGAACTGGCTCGGGTGCTCGGCAGTCAGTTCCTGGCTCATCCGCCGATCGAGCCGTACGAGGTGCTGGTGACCCGGCCCGACCATCCGCTGGTCGCCGGGATCGGACCGTTCACGGTCACCGACGAGCTGTACGTGTGCGAGCTGCATGGCGAGCTGGAGGTGCTGCTGCACGCCGAGTACACCGGGCCGTGCCGCGGTTTCGCCGAGGGTCACACAGCGGCCCTCGACGACGCGCCCCGACCGGTGCTGTACCTCAAGCGGCACGGCCTCGGCGAGGTCTGCTACTTCACCCTCGGCCACTGCCGGGGCCGTTACGACATGCAGGACCTCGGCGTGGACGACACCCGGCGCGTGGATGCGGGGCCCTGGGCGACACCGGAGTTCCTGACGGTGCTCCGGCGCTGTGTGGAGCGAGTGGCCGGCGTGCGCAGCCCGGCGCGGGAGCGAGCCGGCACCTGAGCGGGGCTCGGGCGCCGGCCCTCCCAGGGGGCGCGGCTCAGGCGTGCGGCAGCACCACCGCACGGCCGCTGATCTCCCCGGCGTGCAGGCGCTCGTACGCCTCGGGCGCCTGTTCCAGCGTGAAGATCTCGACGTGACAGGACACGTGACCCTGCCGGGCCAGTTCGAGGACCTCCATGAGCTCCGTCCGGCTGCCCCAGTAGGGGAAGGAGGCCGACACCTCGAACGGCAGTCCGCCCCCGAAGCCGACGGCCAGCGTGCCCCCGCCGAGGCCGACTACGGTGACATCGCCCGCCACCGCCACCGAAGCGGCGGCCACCGCCAGGGTCGTCCCGGCTCCGACGAAGTCCAGGACGGCCTCCGCGCCCGTACCGCCGGTGAGTTCCCGGATCCGTGCCGCCGCCTCGCCGTCGGAGAGCAGCGTCTCGTGCGCGCCCACCTCGGCTGCCAGTCCCAGCTTCTCCTTGCTCACGTCCAGGGCGACGACCCGGGCCGGGGACAGCGCGCGCAGCAGCTGCACGGCGAGGTGGCCGAGACCGCCGACGCCGATCACCACCGCCGTGCTGCCGGGCAGCAGCTTCGGCAGCGATCTGCGGACAGCGTGATACGGGGTCAGCCCCGCGTCCGTGAGGGGTGCCGCCTGAAGGGGGTCGAGTCCGTTCAGCGGCACCAGATGCCGGGGCGAGTCCACCAGCATGTACTCCGCCAGGGCACCGGGTGAGCCCAGCCCCGGCGGCAGGATGCCCAGCCCGGCGGCGTGCGGACAGCAGTTCTCCTTGCCCTCGGCGCACGAGTGACAGCCCCCGCAGCCCCACGGGCCGTACACCGCCACCGCCTCGCCCTCCGACACGCCGGTGACACCGGCCCCCAGAGCCGCGACTGTGCCGACGCCCTCGTGACCGAGTGTCATCGGCAACGCGTAGGGGAACTGCTCCTCGGGCCAGCCCATCACGGCCAGATCGGAGTGGCAGAGCCCCGCGGCCGTCACCTTCAACAGCGCCTGGCCGGGACCGGGTTCGGGTTTCGGGACATCCACGACCTCGGGGGCGTGCCCCACCCGCCGGTACTGAAGTGCCTTCATCATCAGATTTCCTTGCTGGTGGACGGGTCCGGCAGTGATTTCGCCCGGCGGCGCAGCACGGCGGGCAGGGCGATCCGGTCACCCGTGAGGACCAGCGCCACGATGAGGACCGAGCCGGTGAAAAGGCTCGCGGCCCACTGCGCGCTGGTGGCGAGCCCGAGTCCGGTGATGCCGGTGCCGAGCAGGAGGACGGCGAGGACGGTCCCCCAGGCGTTGAAGCGGCCCGCGCGCAGCTGGGTCGCCCCGACGAAGGCGGCGGCGTAGGCCGACAGCAGATACGGGGCGCCCGCGGTCGGCGATCCGGAGCCGACCGATGCTGTGAAGACGACACCGGCGAAACCGGACAGCAGCGCGGAGGCGACCAGGGTCAGAAAGCGCAGCCGGTCGGTGCGCACCCCTTGCAGCCGAGCCGCGTCGGCGTTGAATCCGGTCGCGTACAACCGGCGTCCGGTGGCGGTGTGTTCCAGCAGAAACCAGATGGCGAGGGCGGCGAGCAGCAGATACAGCACAGGCAGGGTGATGCCGCCGGCGTCCAGCTGGGCGATGCTCGCGAACGGCTCGGCGAGCAGCCGCACACCGGTGATCGAGCTGTCATTGGTGACCATGGTGACCAGAGACTGGATCAGCGCGCCGGTGGCCAGGGTGGCGATGAACGAGTCGACGCGCAGGACCACCACCACGATGCCGTTGACGACCCCGACCAGCAGCGCGGCGGTCATCGCCAGGACGATGGCCGTGCCGGGCCCGAGCCCGGCGGAGACCATGAGGTGGGCGGTCAGCGCGCTGGTCAGCGACATGGTGAAGGCGATGGAGAGGTCGAAGACGCGGGCGGCCAGCGGTGGTACGACGCTGAGTGCGACCAGGCCTGCCACGGCGTTGCCGTTCAGTACCTGCTTGACCGTCGTCGTCGTGGGGAACGTGTCCGGTGCCCAGACGGTGAAGAGCACGGCGATGACCAGCCACACGTACACGGCGCCGATGTTCCGGAACGACAGCGCGGCCGCCGCCCGGGTCGGGGTGGACGTCATGTCACTCGGTTCCTTCCATGGCGTGCACGAGCGCGGGCTCGGTGATGTCCCGGCCGCTGATCTCCCGCGCGATCCGGCCGTCCCGCACCACCAGGACGCGGGTGCACAGTGCGAGCAGGTCCTGGGTGTCGGAGGAGGACACGATGACGCCCATGCCCTCCTCGGCCTGACGCTCTATCAGGTCGTACAGCTGAAGGCGGGTGGCGATGTCCACGCCCGCCGTGGGTTCGCACAGCACCAGCACCGGCGGGCGCTGGGCGAGGCACCGGGCCATGACGACCTTCTGCTGGTTGCCGCCGCTCAACGTGGTGATCCCGGCTCCGCGCCCCGCCGTACGCACCCCGACCCGCCGGATCCAGTCCTCCGCCAGGGCGGACTCGCGGCGGCGGCGCAACCGCCCGGAGCGGGAACGCAGCCGGTCCAGGAGTGGCAGGGTGAGGTTCTCGCCGACCGAGAAGTCGCCGATCACTCCCTCGCCCGGCCTGTCCGCCGGGACCAGGGGGAGGCCGAGGTCGCGGGCGTCACGCGCCTGAGTCCACCGTTCGGAGCGTTCCGGCAGCCGCAGCCTGCCGCTCACCCGCCCGGCATGGGCCCCGCACACCGCGTACGGCACGATCTCGTGGCCGGAGCCGACGAGACCGGTGATGCCCAGACGCTCTCCTTTGGCCAGGTCGAAGCCGACTCCCCGCAGGGGCCAGGCCGCCAGCTCACGGACCTCCAGCAAGGGGTCGGCGAGGGCGGAAGGGGGTGCCGGGCGGTGGCCGGTCTCCATCTCCTCGCCCGCCATCAACTCGGCCAGCGTGCGCGGAGTGAGCTCGGCGACCGGGCGGGTGGCGATCCGGCGTCCGCCGCGGATCACGGTGACCCGGTCGGCGAGCGCGAAGATCTCGTC
Source organism: Streptomyces sp. NPDC055506 (assembly GCF_053643595.1). NCBI lineage: Bacteria > Bacillati > Actinomycetota > Actinomycetes > Kitasatosporales > Streptomycetaceae > Streptomyces > Streptomyces sp. NPDC055506. The sequence continues at coordinate 47,350 of NZ_JBSHKH010000051.1, forward strand.
CATCCGGTGTGAGACGTACAGCACGCCGGCGCCGGCGTCGCGGACCTCCCGCACGATGTCGAACAGGCGGGCCACCTCGCCCGGCGGGAGTACGGCGGTGGGCTCGTCGAGCACCAGAACACCGCGGCGGCCCTCCCAGCCCTGCAGTGCGGCGGCGATGGCCACCACCGTGCGCTGGACCGGGGTCGCCGTCGCCAGGGGCCGGCGTACGTCGATGCCGAGGCCGAACCGTTCGACCAGGGCGCTCGTGCGCCTCTCCATCTCCGGCCAGCGGATGTTGCCGAAGGCCGTGCGGGCGAAGCCATGGCTGAGCGCGAGGTTGTCGATGGCGCTCAGCTCGCCCACCAGCCCCAGCTCCTGGTGGACGAAGCGGAGCCGGTCGTGACGGGAGGCCGTGATCTGACCGAGGTCGAAGGGCTCGCCGTCGAGTTCGGCCACGGCGCCGGGCTCCGCGTGGTGGTAGCCGGCGAGAATCTTGATCAGGGTGGACTTGCCGGAGCCGTTCGGCCCGATCAGGGCGTGGATCTCGCCGGGCGAGACCTCCAGATCGACATCCTCGAGTGCCTGGGTGCCGCCGAATCTCTTCGACAGGGCGGCCACCCGTAGCACCGGCCCGGTCAATTCAGCCCCCACAGCGCCTTGAACTGCTTCCGGTAGTCCTCCACGATCGGGAAGTCGCCGTCTGCCGAGGGCAGGTTGTCCTTGGTGACGAGCATGTTGGGCAGCGCCGCCTTCTGGTCCACGGCCATGGACTGGCCGGTGAAGTGCCGGGCCAGCGCGTCGGCTTGCAGCCAGGCCGTCTCGTGGGAGTTCAGCGCCATCGCGCCGTCGGTGAGACCGCTCTGGATGTACTGGTAGTTCTGCGCGTCACCGACGTTGACCACGATGTGTTTGCCGGTGATCCCGGCGGTCTTCAGCGCGGCCGGCACGCCCACGTTGAGCAGGCCCAGGGAGAAGACGACATGGGTCACCTCCGGGTGCGACCGGAGGTACGACACCACGCGGTCCGGCATGTCCTTGCCCACCGCGGTGATCGGCACGTCGACGTTGTCCAGCGAGCAACCGGTGCACCATTCCTGGTACTTGGCCGCGAAGGAGTCCTTGACGGGCTTGAGGATCGTGTAGGCCGGCAGATCGAAGTAGACGGTGTTCGCCTTGGCGCCGCTGTTCGACACCACCCATGAGGCGAGCATCTGGCCCTGGACGCCGACGTCCTTCGGTCCGTTCTTCAGCAGGGAAATGCCGTCGCCCGTCACGTCGTCGGCGTTCGACTGGATGACGGGGATACCGGCCGCCTTCAGCTGCGCCAGCTGCTTCGCGTAGACGGCGCGGGGGAAACCGGAGGCGACGACGGCGTCCGGCTTGTCGCGCACGGCCTGCTCGTAGGCGGCCTGGACGGACTCAGGGGTGCCCTGGGTGGCGATCTGCTTCACCTGCCAGCCCAGTTCCTTCGCGGCCTCGGTGAAGAAGTCGGCGAGGTCCTTGCAGGACTGGACGCCGCAGAGGATGAAGTCGATCTGCTTGCCCTTGGGGATCGCCTTGCCCACGGGCTCGGTCACGGAGATCGTGGCCGGGCGCTCGGAGTACTTCGCCAGGGCTGCGCGGGCCGCCGTCAGGCCGGGCGAGCCGGGCGCCCCCGCCTGCGTCGAGTCGGCGGCCGGAGTGGCGCCGGTGCCGCATGCAGCCAGGGCGAGCAGAGCGGTGACGGGAAGGATCGCGGTCAGAGCGCGGCGGGCCGCGCGACGGGGTCTGGAACTCATCGTTGAGCACTCCCGTGGTGTGACGCCTGCGCTGCCACGACTCGCGTCGCTTCCGCGTCCGCGGCGGTCGGCTCCATCAGGCGGATCGATTCGGAGAAACTTATGAGGCACTACAGCCTCAAGTGGGTCGGAGTGTGACATGCCCCAGCGGGCTTGGGGAGAGGGGTGCCGCAAGAATTCCGGGAAATGTGGAGGAAAGTGCGGTGGCCTCGCGTGGTGTGGAGATCGGCCACCGGCGCGAGTGTTGCTCCCGGCCGCAGACGGTAACTACACTCGCTCTAAAGTTTCTGCCGGAGGAGAGATGATGGATGAATCGTCGGAGCCGGCCACGGCCCGGTGCCCCGGGCCCAGCGTCCAGGACTACCTCGACCAGGACAGCCGCCCCGTTCCCCCCGCCCTGAGGTACGAGCGCAACGACTACCTCGGCAGCGAGGACATCGACACCGCGCGCTTCACCTCCCGGGAATGGGCCGAACGCGAGATGCGGCAGGTCTGGCGGCGTGTCTGGCAGTTCGCGTGCCTGGAGAGCGAGATTCCCGAGATCGGCGACCATGAGGTCTACGAGATCGGCGACGACTCCCTCATCGTCGTCCGCACGGCTCCCGACGAGATCCGCGCCTTCGTCAACGTCTGCCTGCACCGCGGACGCAAACTGCGCACCGGCGGCGGCAACGTCAGCGAGTTCCGCTGCTCGTTCCACGGCTTCGCCTGGAACCTCGACGGCACGATGCAGACCCCGCCCTGTGCATGGGACTTCCCGCACGTCACCCCGGAGAAGTTCGCGCTCCCCGAGGCGCAGGTGGCCACCTGGCGGGGCTTCGTCTTCATCAACATGGACCCCTACGCCGAGTCCTTCGACAGCTACCGCGGCACCTTCGACGAGTACTACATCTGGCCGCTGGAGAACCGTTACAAGTCGCTGCACATCGGCAAGGTGCTGCCGTGCAACTGGAAGATCGCGCAGGACGCCTTCATCGAGTCCTTCCATGTGATCGCCACGCACCCGCAGATGCTGCCGTGGCTCGCCGACGCCAACTCGCAGTACGACGTCATCGCGGACCAGCCGAACTGGAACCGGATGATCAACATCCAGGGCGCGCCCAGCCCACACGTCGCGGACTCCGTGACAGAAGAGGACGTCCTGGAGACCTTCTACGACTCGCGTTCGTTCTACGCCGCCGCCCAGGGTCGCGACCTGGTGATGCGGGAGGGTGACGAACTGCCGGCGATCCCGCCCGGCGGCACCGCCCGCCAGGTCCTCGCCGCGAGGATGCGCGAGCAACTGGCGGCCACCTCGCACCAGGACTTCTCGGGGACCCCCGACACGGAGCTGCTGGACGCCATCAACTACTTGCTGTTCCCCAACTTCAACCCCTGGGGCGGCGCCAAGTCGAACATCATCTACCGGTTCCGGCCCAACGGCCTCGACCCCGACTCCTGCACCGCCGAGATCATCTTCATGTCGTCCCCGAAGAAGCCCGGCGAGACACCGCCCCCGGTGAAGATCCGCTGGGTGCCCGAGGACATGCTCTTCGCCGACATCCCCGAACTCGGCGTGCTCGGCCCCGTCTTCGACCAGGACTGCGAGAACCTGCCCTACGTCCAGCAGGGCCTGAAGGCGATGCGCAAGCCGGGCATCACCCTGGCGAACTACCAGGAGAGCCGCATCCGCCACTTCAACCAGACGCTCGACCAGTGGATGAGCAGGTGACCCACCGGGTGGCGGTCGGACCCTCCGGCGTCGAGCTCGACGTCCTCGACGGCGAGGACCTGTTCACCGCCGCCCGGCGGCTCGGCTACCGCTGGCCCACCGTCTGCGGCGGCAAGGGTACCTGCCGTACCTGCTTCGTCCAGGTCGAGGAGGGCGCCGAGAACTGTTCCCCCGTGGACCCGCTGGAACGCGAGGGCATCGAGGCCCTGCGCAGACCGGTGGACGGCCTGACCCGGCTCGCCTGCCGGCTCCGGGTCGAGGGCCCGGTGACCGTGACCAAGCGCGGTGTACGCCGCCGAGTGCAGGAGTGAGGCCCCCATGTCCAAGCAAGTGATCCACCCACTGACCGGCCATGTGTACCGGCTCACCGAGGACGGACTGGTCGAGGTGACCGATCCCAGGACAGGGGTGCGGGGCGTCTTCGACTTCCAGGCCCGTTGGCTGTCGGGCGAACTGCGCCACGCCGACCTCCAGATGGCCGGCTGGGTCGGCCGCCTCGCTCAGCGGCGCACCCCCCGGCAGCCGGAGGGGTGACCCCGTGACGCCTCGCACCACCCGGGTGGTCTGTCTGGTGCGCCGACCCGACGGAGAACCGCTCCCCGGTGACTTCGCCGTCGAGGAACGCCCGCTGCCGCCCCTGGGGGAGGGGCAACTGCTCGTCCGCAACCTCTACATGAGCGTCGACCCGTCCATGCGCGGGCGCCTGGAGAGCACCGAGAAGCACTACACGCACAACTTCACCCCGGGCTCGCCGCTCGACGGCCGCGCTCTGGGCGTCGTGGAGGAGAGCCGCTGCGCCTCGGTGCCGCCCGGCACGTACGTACGCCACCAGCTCGGCTGGCGGGAGCGGACGGTGCTGGACGCGGGAGCCGTGGACGGCGCGGGCCGTATCGACCCGGAACTCGCACCGCTGCCCACCTGGCTGGGTCTGCTCGGCCAGACCGGGTTCACCGCGTACGTCGGCCTGACCCGTGTCGCCCGACTGCGGCAGGGCGACACCGTCCTCGTGTCGGCGGCGGCCGGGGCCGTCGGTACCGCCGCCGGCCAGTTCGCCCGTCTGCTGGGCGCCGACCGTGTCATCGGCACCGCCGGGGGACCGGACAAGTGCGCCCTGCTGGTGGAGGAGTTCGGCTACGACGATGCCGCGGACTACCGTGCCGAACCGGTACGCGACGCGCTGGCGCGCCTGGCCCCCGACGGCATCGACGTGTACTTCGACAACGTCGGTGGTGAACAGCTCGCCGCCGCGCTGCACGCACTGCGCACCGGTGGCCGCGTCGCCCTGTGCGGAATGATGTCGCAGTTCGGCGGCGACCGGCGAACCGTGGACATCAACCAGTTGATACAGGCGGTCCTCAAGCGACTGACGTTGTGCGGGTTCATCGTCCGCGACCACGAGGACCTGCGGCCGGAGTTCGAACAGAGGGTCGCGGGCTGGCTCGCCGAGGGCCGGATCACCGCACGCGAGACGGTGGCGGACGGCTTGGAGAACGCCGCTGGGGCGCTGCTGTCCCTGCTGGGCGGTGGCAACGTCGGCAAGATGCTGGTCCGGTTGGGAGAGTCAGCGCATGGCTCGTGACGAGGCCACGGTGTGGGCCCGCAAGGAGACCCCGACTCGCGTCAGCCCGGCCACGGCCGCCCGGAACTCCTTGATGTGCGGCGTGGCGAAATGCTCGTCGAGGGCTTGCTGCGAGGCCCACCGCTCGTACACACGGATACGCCGTGCGTCGCCCGGGTCCGCGGTCATCGCGTAGTCCAGGCAGCCCGGCTCCTCCTCACGGGTCCGGGCCCCCAGCACGACCAGCTGTTCCAGCACGCTGTCCCGATCGCCGGGCTCGTAGTCCATCCAGCCCGCGACGATGATTTCCTCTGCCATGGCGTGTTCCCTTCGAGGTCATGGC